>JAQCGA010000622.1 GCA_027619145.1 bacterium
AAGATCTCAAGCTTGCTACTGTTGCGGGGATCGTTGAGCGTAGTGCCAATGACCCCAATGCCGCAACAAACAATCCTACCCGTGGCTATGCTCTAAGTCCTACCTTTTCCTACATTGTGCGATCCTATGGAAAACGCGGATGGGAAGAAGATACAGATGAGCTTTTGGTAGAGACGGGAACGTTGCGCGACAGATTGTCAGATATCCGAAATATTGAGATTGTGCCAGTTTCTCTGCCCAATGGACAATCACTTGAGTTTTCTCCGGGAGAACACAACGATCTACAGAAAGCGATAATTGAAGAATTCTTACCTCGTTACGGTTTCGGACCTGAAGTGCTCTATGTTGGAGATACTGCAAACAAATTCTTGGTTTTGGACAAAGAAAAACTGGCAGAACTGTCCTTCTTTGAACTTACACACGATGAACTTCCTGATGTTCTTGCGTACAGTACTTCGAAGAATTGGCTGTTTTTGATAGAAGCTGTACACAGTTCAGGACCCATTACTCCTGTGAGATAGGCACAGAGGGGAACTCAAACGTTTGACAGAGAATTGCTCTGCCGAGATTATTTATGTCACCGCATTCTTGGATCGCGCAACATTTCGCAAGTTTGCACCCGACATAGCCTGGGAGACTGAAGTGTGGATTGCAGATTCTCCAGATCATCTGATCCACTTCGATGGAGATAAATTTCTCGGGCCTTTTAAGAAATAGAATTTGTTTGTTAAGACAAACCCCGCTCCCATCTCCGGAGCTTTTTTTATGCCCACACATTTCTTTTGCTTTCCATTTCATACTTCTTTATCCTGCCCCCGTCCACCATCATCCGCCGCATCTCCCGGAGGCAGCCATGTCTATTCCCAGCATCGCCCAACACATCCCCGAATCCCTGGAGCACCCGTACCTCTACTTCAATAAATCGGACCTGAATCGGGTGCGTGATATGTGCCTGAAAGGTTCACACGCCGAAGCCTACGCCGAAAAACGCCAGCAACTGGACTCCATGCTCAACGAGCCGTTTCCCGTTCCACCTCCACGCGAACAGAGCTACCGAAACGGCGCCTGGGAAGACTACAGCCGGCTCTCCAGCGCCGCCCGCTTCCGCGTAGAAGAATACACCCTCGCCTACGTCGTAGATCAAAACCCGACCTACCTGAGAAAAGCCTGGGAAGGCCTCACTTCCCTCATGAACTGGCCCTCCTGGGTTCACCCCGTACACGAATTCATGCTCGTGGATCTGGACAGCAGCCACACCTGCGCAACCGTAGCCGCCGCCTACGACCTCCTCTATGACGACCTGACTGACAACCAGCGCCACGAACTGGAATACATGCTCTATTCCCGAGGCCTTGCCCACTGCGTGCGCGGCCTGGAACACCACTGGTGGGCCACCCGCTACGACAGCAACTGGTGCTCCGTCTGCGTCTCCAACATGGGCCTCGTCGCCCTAACAGTACTCGGCTCAAAACACATGCACGTCCGCTCAGACATCGTCGTACGCGACAAAATGCTCGACATCATCCAGGAATGCGCCCACCATCTCACAAAATTTTTCGACGGCATCGAAAACGACGGCTCCTGGAAAGAAGGCCCCGGATACTGGAGTTACGGCGTAAGCACCTCCATGCCTTTTTGCGACACCCTCAAACGCATCACTGGCGGTGCCGTAGACCTCTTTGCCCATCCCAAACTCAAATCCACCGTGGACTTTCCCATCAACTGCTTCCTCCCACCGGATCGCGTAACCAACTTTGCGGACTGCGGAAAGCTTTTCCCCGGCGGCATGGCCTACCGAAAATTCGCCATCGAACACAACCACCGGGCCGCCGCGTACTTCGATCAGCTCACCACACAACGCCGCCCCTCACTCAAACTATCCGAACTCTTTTGGGACGCCTCCCACGTAGAGCCCACTCTCCCGGACCCGCCCCACCCATCCGCATACTTCCCCGAAGCCGGCTGGTGCATGATGCGCTCTTCCTGGCAAGACCCCAACGCCACCATACTCGCCCTCAAAATAGGTGCAACCGTAGAACCGCACGGCCACGCAGATGTGGGCAACTACATCATCCACACCCACGGAAAAACCATCATTCGCGAACTGGGCATCGGTCGCTATGGCGACCCGGGCGAAGCCATCTTCAAAGACACAGATGGCCACAATCTCCCCCTCTTCAACGGCCAGGGACAACCCCGCAGCAAACGCCTCCTCGGCCACGTAGAAACCTCAGAATTCACAAATACCCACGACTATTTGCGCGCCCAACTTGCACCGGCCTACGGACTGGACATACTCACCTCCTTCGTACGCCACTACCTCTACCTGCGTCCGGACCTCTTCTTGATTGTAGATGAAATCGAACTAACGCAGACCACCCAGATGGAATCCCGAATTCACTTTGCCGGAACCTGCACCCTCGACGGTCGAACTGCCGCAATCACCAACGGCGAAGCAAACGTTCACCTCAACCTGCTCCTGCCCGAAGAAATGACCTTCCTCCAGGACAAACACACCAACCTCAAACCCGGCCACGCTGACCCGGAAAGCCTGGAAGTGGACTACCTCAAAATCGACACCAATCTGCCTCCAGGCCGCACAGTCGTCGCCGTAACCATTTCCGTGGGCAAACCCACCGGCGACCTCGCCCTGACCATCGAACCCCACGGCCTTTCCGTCACCCACGTTGGCCAGACGCTCACATTCCCGAAAAATTGATAATTTTACACTATTGCCACGAAGCTAAGCGTTTTGGACCCCTCCCCGATACGGAGGGGAGAAGACCCCATGTTTCAACTTCTTGTAGTAAAATGGTTTGCTCCCCCTTTCCTCCCAGGAAAGGGGGCCGGGGGGTTAGGTCCTGATCGGGGCGCAGCCCTTAACTTCATGCCATTGCTTTATAAGCATGATTTACTTATATGAGAACCATAGCAAGAAGCCCACTCGGTGCTCGTTTGTTCACCATTTAAACTTCTGCAACTTACAGAAAATACTTGACATGCAAATGATCGTTGCTTAGATTTGGGATACGTTAATTGAATTCTATTAAGTTGAAGAATGAGAATTCGATGCGCCATTCGATTTTTCC
>JAQCGA010000623.1 GCA_027619145.1 bacterium
GGGCTGCACCCTCTGCGCTGCATGCAACAATTCCAATGTGTTTTGCCATCGAATTGCTTCCTTCCACGCACCTGGTGGTTATAGACCCTGCAAACGATCAGGTACGGGATCTGGGCAGGATTGCTGAAGACCCGAATGAGAAGTATATCATCCATCCGGTAGTGAGCGATGACAATATTGTTTATTCCCCGGTGGGTTTGCACCATCCGGAACTGTGGGCCTATGATGCAACAATGGGTACGAAAAAGCAAATCCTGCCGGAGCAGCTTACGAGAGAACAGGGATCGCCGCGCGTATGGAAGGCGCGTATACGGGCAAGCTGGCGAGCACGGCTTGCGCGGCGTTAAACCCTATCATTTGGACGTTGACGGCCGAAGTATGAGGCTGTATGTTGGTACAAAGAGGCCGGGTACCGCGCCCGGTTCACAGGTCTGATTTCCAGGTGCTGAACCCATATGACAACCCCGAGTAGCCGGTCTAAGAATGCGGCTGATGAAAATGTAAAACGCACTCCGGCTTCTCTCTGGAGAACGCTGCGCAGAATTTATTCGTACAGTCGCCCACACCGGGTACGTCTGTTTGTCGGTCTCGGGCTGACGCTGATGGCTACGGGCGTCTGGCTGGTCATTCCGCTGGGCCTGCGGGCCCTGTTGGATTCTGTGTTCGAGCAAGGCGACCAGGACCTGCTGAATTTGCTGGCAGGGGCCATGCTGGGATTGTTTGTTGTTCAGTCGCTGGTTTCGTTCTCCAGTCACTATCTGGTCCAATGGGTGGGAGAACGACTGGTGACGGACGTGCGACGGGATATTTATTCGCACATGCATCGGTTGGGGCTACGTTTTTTTTCGGACCAGCGGTTGGGAGAACTGACGTCGAGATTAACCAATGATGTGGGTGCTGTGCGGAGTGCTGTGACAGACGCCCTGGCGCAACTGTTGATGCAGTCGTTTATGCTCCTCGGTTCCGTTGGATTGATGGTGGCGTTGAACTGGCGACTGAGTATCGTCATTTTTTTCGCTGTGCCTGCAGTGGCACTTACAAGCCGGAAGCTGGGATTGCGCATCCGGGATTTGTCGCGGAGTGTGCAGGATCGGTTGGCGGATACAACGGCGGTGTCCGAAGAAGCCCTGGGTGCGATTCGGGTGGTGAAGGCGTTTGCACGGGAGCCGCACGAGATTCGTCGGTACGGAGAAGCCGTAGAAGATCTGTTTCAAGTGGCTCAGAATCGAGTCCGAATTGCGGCCCTGTTTTCGTCCATCATCGGATTCTTGTTCTTGTTTGCGCTGGTCGTCATTTTCTGGTACGGGGGCCGAGAAGTGCTGGCGGGCAGGCTGACGACCGGAGATCTGGTGGCGTTCATTTTTTATGCGTTCAACATCTCCCGTTCTGTGATGGGCATGTCCCGATTGTATTCCACGTTGAACAGCGCGGCGGGTGCCACGGAGCGTATTTTTGAATTGCTGGAAACGGAACCGGAGATCGAAGACGCTCCAGATGCGGTTGTTCTGCCCCCGGTGCAAGGCCGGGTTGTGTTTGAAAATGTCACGTTTGAATACGCAGAAGGGCAGCCCGTACTTGAGGGTGTTTCGTTTTCGGTGGAGCCGGGCGAGACACTGGCTGTGGTTGGGCCGAGTGGGGCAGGGAAGACGACGTTGCTGCATCTGGTGCCTCGTTTTTACGATCCGAGCGCAGGGCGTATTGTTGTGGATGGAGAAGATGTGCGGGACGTTACGCTTCGTTCTTTGCGGGAACAGGTGGGGTTGGTGGCGCAGGATGTACATTTATTCGGTACGTCGATTCAAGAGAACATCCGATACGGGCGGTTGGATGCTTCGGAAGAAGAAATTGAACAGGCGGCCCGAGATGCAAATGTAGACGAATTTGTTCGGTCCTTGCCGGATGGGTACGATTCACTGGTGGGCGAAAAAGGTGTGAAATTGAGCGGTGGGCAGCGGCAACGGATTTCGATTGCACGCGCTCTTTTAAAAGACCCGCGTATCTTACTGCTGGATGAGGCCACGTCGTCGCTGGATTCTGAGTCCGAGGCGCTGATTCAACAGGCACTCGAAAGGTTGATGCAGGAAAGAACAACGTTTATTATTGCACACCGTTTATCCACGGTACAGCACGCCAGTCGCATTCTGGTGCTGGACGAGGGCAGGATGGTCCAGGAAGGAACGCACGAGGACCTGGTTGGAAAGCCCGGTTTATATCGCAGGTTGTGTGAACTCCAGTTCCGAGATTCGGTTGCTCGCCTGGATGGAGATTCGGCATTGCGTGCATGAGACGAAGGAGGGATACGATGAAACTGGGATTTACAACGCTGGGTACGCCGGATTGGGATCTGGATACGATCTGTACCCGGGCGCGTGAATACGGGTTTCAAGGGATAGATTTTCGAGGCCTGGGAGATGAGATTGATGTAACGGTGTTACCTGCTTTCACGCAAGGCCTGGCCGAGACGCGTGCGCAACTGGAGGCCGCTGGCCTGGTGGCGGGCATCAGCACAAGTATAAAAATCTGTGATGATACAATGCTGGAAGCCAATCTGGCGGAGGCACGGCGGACCATTCCGGTGGCGGGTGAATTGGGAATGGGTGTGGTGCGAGTATTTGGGGGGGGAGATGCACCGGTTCGCTCGGTTGAGGAACTGGCTCAGGTTGGGCAGAGGACAATGGATGCGATTCTGGCACTGGAAGGAGCCGATCCGTTGATGTGGGTGCTGGAAACGCACGATCACTGGATTTCGTCTTCAGATTGCAAACAGGTGCTGGATCGGGTTCCGAATGAGAATTTTGGGATTCTGTGGGATATTGGCCATACGTCTCGTGTGGGTGCGGAAGATCCTGAGGAGAGTTGGGACATTTTCGGAGACCGGGTGAAACACCTGCACGTGAAAGATGCGGTGTTCGACCGGAATCACCCACAGGCAATGGAAGATGGATGGCGCTATGTGGAGCCGGGTACAGGACAGCTTCCACTGGAGAAAGCGGTTCGGATGGTTGTGGACCGGGGATATGATGGATGGTTCATCTTTGAGCATGAAAAACGGTGGCACCGGGATTTACCAGAGCCGGAGGAGATGT
>JAQCGA010000624.1 GCA_027619145.1 bacterium
GCACGCTTCACAACCGGGCCTGTTATTTGCCAATGATGCTGACGGGCAACATTGGGAAGCACGGGGCCGGGGTGTTTACCTGGGCAGGAAATTATAAAGGTGCGTTGCTACAGGGGTCACCGTGGTCCGGACCAGGGGCGGGTACGTATGCCCACGAAAATCCGTTCAATCCGGTGCTGGATGAGAATGTCCGGTTGAACCATCACGATCATCTAAAGAATTATACCTACGGCGAAGACGTGGCGTTTTGGGGACACGGAGAAAGGCCATTGATTGTAGACACGCCGGAAGGGCGCAAGACGTTTACCGGAAACACCCATATGCCCACACCCACCAAACTGATGTGGTACAGCAATGCCAATTTGATCAACCAGGCCAAGTGGGTGTACCATTTGATTGTGAATGTGTTCCCCAAAATCGATATGATTGTGGATCAGCAGGTAGAGTGGACGGGGTCCGCTGAATACGCGGATGTGGTGTTGCCGGCGAATTCCTGGGTGGAGTTTCAGGACCTGGAAATGGGCGCATCCTGTTCGAATCCGTTTCTGCAGGTGTGGGGCGGCAACGGGATTCAGCCGGTGCACGATTCGAAAGACGATGCGGAGATTTTTGCGGGCACGAGCCGTGCGCTTACAAAGCTGACCGGGGACCGGCGGTTTGCGGATTACTGGAAGTTTATTACGGAGAAGAAGGCGCGGGTATATATCCAGCGCGTTTTGGACAATTGCACGACAACACGTGGGAACAACGGTGCCTATCAGCTGGATAAAATTCTGGAGGGGGAATACGGCGGCGAACCGGGTTCGGCGCTGATGCTATTCCGCACCTACCCGCGCGTGGCTTTTTACGAACAGGTACACGACAGCATCCCGTTTTATACAGATAACGGGCGGTTGTGTGCGTACTGTGATTTGCCAGAAGCGATTGAGTATGGCGAAAACCTGATTGTACACCGGGAAGGCACGGAAGCTACACCGTATTTGCCGAATGTGATTGTGTCTTCCAGCCCGTACATACGACCCAGAGATTACGGGATTTCGATGGACGAGATGGATCCTGACTTGCGTACGGTGCGTAATGTAAAGCTGCCCTGGGCAGAGGTGAAGCAGACGGTGAACCCTCTGTGGGAGCAAGGGTTTCGCTTTTTTTGCTCCACGCCCAAAAGTCGGCATACAACACATTCGTCCTGGTCCACGGTGGACTGGCACTGGATCTGGAGTACAAATTTTGGAGATCCGTACCGGCGCGATAAGCGTGCACCTGGGGTGGGTGACCGGCAGATCCAGATGAACCCACAGGCCGCAGTCGACATGGATCTGAATGATGGGGATTATGTGTACGTGGATGCAAATCCTGCCGACCGTCCGTACGTGGGTGCCCGGACAGATGACCCGCGTAGCAGGGCTTTCCGGTGCATGGTACGGGTGAAGTTCAATCCAGCGCTACCCTATTCGATGACCATTATGAAACATACGGGATGGATTGCTACAGAGCGTACTGTGAAGGCACACGAGTCTCGGGCAGATGGGCAGGCGCTGGCAGAGGATACGGGGTACCAGTCCAATTACCGCTACGGTTCTCATCAGAGCATTACCCGAAGCTGGTTGATGCCCATGCACCAGACAGATACGCTGTTTCACAAGCAGACCGGTTCGATGGGATTCGTGTTCGGGTTTGCGGTGGACAACCACGGGGTGAATACGGTGCCCAAAGAGACACTGGTTCGTGTGGTGAAGGCAGAGCCAGGAGGGTTGGGTGGGACAGGGATCTGGGCGCCGGCAACGACGGGCTTTTCTCCAGGTGGGGAATCCGAGACGATGAAGAAATATCTGGCAGGTGAATTCGTTTCAGGGAGATAGACGATGAAAGAATTCAAGCTGGTTGACCCGAACGAGGCGCTGGAGCGTGAGCATCCAAAGCATCGAGCCTCTGAGGCAGACGATCCGATGGAGATGGTAGGCGAGCGGGCGGATGGCAATCCGCTCGCGATGCTGGAGGGGATTGTGGAGGAATATGCGCGGATGGGCTGGGGGCCGGATCGAATTCATCAGTTATTCAATAGCCCGTTTTTTCAAGGGACATTTGGGTTGAAGAACCTGCTGGGCGAAAAAGAAATTGAGCGGTGTATCGAAGCTACGGTGAAGCGCTGTGGGGTATTCAACTTCCGCAGTGGAACCCTGGATTTGTACGGCGAGTGACCCATACGAGGGGAGTTAAGCCATGCCCGAGGTATATAACTGGCAGCTTGGACGGAAGATGCGATACCCGTACGAGGAGGCGCATCCGGACTGGCAGTTCGCGTTTGTATTTAACATCAATCGTTGTATTGCCTGTCAGACGTGTACAATGGCCTGTAAGTCTACCTGGACGTTTTCCCAGGGGCAGGAGTTTATGTGGTGGAACAATGTGGAAACGAAGCCGTATGGGGGGTATCCGCAAAATTGGGATGTGAAACTGCTGGCGATGCAGGAGGCGGAGAACCCGGGAGGCCAACGGTGGGATTCTTCGGAAAAGAAAGAAAACGGACCCTACGGCGTATTTCGGGGAAAGACGATTTTTGAGGCGGCCGAGAAACACGTTTCGCCGGATGGGCCAAAGCGGGTGCTGGGGTACTTGCCCACGGACGAGGAGTGGGAGAGTCCGAATATCCAGGAGGAGACTGCGGCCGGCGAAACGATGAAGGAGGGCGAGTGGGGGCATTCGGTAGAATTGCCAGAGCATAAAGTCTGGTATTTCTATATGCAGCGAATTTGTAACCACTGTACGTACCCAGGTTGTCTGGCGGCATGCCCGCGTTCGGCTATTTACAAACGCCCGGAAGACGGAATTGTGTTGATCGACCAGGAGCGTTGTCGGGGGTATCGTAAGTGTGTGGAAGCCTGTCCGTACAAGAAGGCGATGTACCGCCCCACGACGCGGACGAGCGAGAAATGCGTTGCGTGTTATCCTCGGATTGAGGGAAAAGATCCAGAGTTGAGTCCGAACGGGGAGCCTCTGGAGACGCGGTGCATGGCGGCGTGTGTGGGCAAGATCCGTTTGCAGGGGTTAATCAAAAAAAATAAAGATGGGACCTGGGCCGAGGCT
>JAQCGA010000625.1 GCA_027619145.1 bacterium
TCGCCAGGATCGCCATCATCCTGCGAAAGCCGGGTTCAGTTTACTCGAACCTGATGGGAATCTCCCGATGGCGCGTGGATGCCCGCCTACGCGGGCATGACTCCAGTTTATACCTCAAGTTATGTATGAAACGAATGCCCCTGGAGTACCTACTACTTACAACCGCCAGTTCGGGCGTCTGTGAAAAAAACAGGCTTTGTACTCAAATTCCTACCGATGAATATTCCATACTACTAACGTTCTGGAAAACTTTTCCGGCCCCCTGCCCAATGATACCAGAGGTGCTAAGATTCATTTGCATTTAAAAAAATACACGATTAGCGAGTTTGGAATTAAAATATTATTAATACTTATCTTATACAAAATTCTTCAATTCAACAGCTAACCCAGATTAGCATAAACCTTTTGAAAAGCCAGTCGAGAACTGAGCAGTATAACAATCATAAGATATTAATAACACTCAATTTAAAAATTTCCATCAAAAGCAACTTGTACGAATTCATCTTCTGGCACGCAATTTGATCTATTTGTATGCAGTTGGACTTCCAACACATGTGCAGTTCCGTACTCCCCACACTTATTTCACCGGTTTTCTTCGTCAGGAGTGCTTTCGCTATGGAAAATGTTCATCTCAGACCGATTAACACCGCAAGCAACCTAAAAAAGCGGCGACTCAATTCCTCTCCGTCTCTTTCTTGCGATACAGGTAATTTCTTCTTCCCCATCAACCCCGAACCCATCAAGCTTAACGCCGTCTCGATTGTCTCGACCGAGAAGCGTAAGCAAGCCGCGGCTTAAGGGAAGGTATGATAATGGATTTGGGCGCCTGGAAGGACGACATTCACATCTTTGATTACGAGGGCCGGGAGATCCTCTACCAGGTCCACACCGGAACGTTTTTTGAAATCGACACGCTCGTCAAAGACATCCTGGACTGTGCCGGGGTGAGCGCAAAAGAGGACATCTTTGTCGAACTGTCGGACCGGTACGACCTGGGCGAGTTGGTCGGGGCAATTGAGGAACTCGAGGGGATGGACATCCTCTCGTTCGGCCCTCCTCCCCCCATCCAAGATGTACCGAATGCGTCAGATCGGGGTTCCAGTGCGCCCACACCTATTACCGCAACCTTGCACGTTTCGCACGCCTGTAATATCAAGTGTACGTATTGTTTTGCACTGGGCGGAAACTACGGCGGCAAGTCCGACCTTATGGACATCTCCACCGCAAAAGAATCCGTCAACTGGTTGCTGAATGAAAGCGAAGAAGCAGGCCGTTGCCAGCTCGATTTTTTCGGTGGAGAACCCCTGTTAAATTTTGAACTCTTGAAAGAAACCGTCCACTACGCCAAAACAGAGGCCGCACGCAGAAACATCGTCATCACCTTTGGCATGACCACAAACGGCACTCTCCTCTCCGGTGAAATCCTGGAATTCATCATGCAGGAAGACATTGGGGTACTGGTTAGCCTGGATGGAGACGCCAAAACGCATAACGAAATCCGCACTTTCCATGACGGTAGCGACACCCACGGCACCATTGCATACAACAGCCAGAAACTGGCCGAACAGCGGCCCGAGCTCATCAAATTACGAGCCACAATGACCTCCAAAAACCTGGACCTGGGTGGCATTGCCGGTGAACTCTCCAAATTTGGCGCTTCTTCGGTCTCGGTAGCGCAAACCACCGAACACCACAAAAGCCCAACCGCGATTCGCGAAGAACACCTGCCGGAACTCAAAAAACATCTCAAGAAAGTCAGCAAACAAGAACTTGCGGGTCTCCTTGAAGGAACAGATACCCCCACAGGACATTTCCTGGAAAAAGTACAACAGCTCCTGCAACCCCGAAAAAAAGAATACGGATGTGGCGGCGGCAAGAACTACTACGGGGTCTCGGTAGACGGCTCCATTTACTTCTGTTCTGCATTTGCCAGCATGCCCGAGTTCAAAATGGGCGATGTCCACAACGGCCTGGACCCTGCGCAAAAAGCCCGCTTCAACCGCGAACTCCACGTAGATAACCTGGAACCCTGTAAATCTTGCTGGGCGCGATATCTCTGTGGCGGTGGATGCGCCTACGATGCCCGCATCACCAACGGCGACCACCTGGAACCCAACAATGTCAAATGCGAACAAATCCGGTATTCCTATGAACTCGCAATGGGATTGACCCTGGAGTTGCATAACGACCATCCGGAGCGCCTGGCCCAACTGTCACAACCGCTCCTTGGCGAGGAGGTCTCGTGATGTTTCACGATACCCTGGAACCTGAAATGCTAGCCCCCCCCAAAGAAACCTGGTTGACCGGTCCGCTCTCCTGCTCGGAACACCACGTCTTCGAGCACCGGGGGAACCATATTCTGTACCACGTTCCCAGTGGCGCGTTTTTTCAGGCTGATGGCGTTGTGCGAGACATTTTAGACGTCTGCGAAGGCCGGTCCCTACTGGAACTCCTGGATCAGCTTCGGGAGCGCTACACTGAAAAAGATATCATGAGTGCATTCAAAGAACTTCACCAGGCAGAAATTCTTTCTTTTGGACCCGCCGAACCCTTTCTCCCCTTCACGCCTCCAGGCAGAATAGAGGTTGTACACCTGGGACTGGACATTACCTACGATGGCTTCGGCACGTCATTTTTCAACCGAGAGAACATTGAATCTCCGGCGGCCCAGTATATGACCGAAGAAGTCGCACTACAGGCCATCGATCTCCTCATGAAAGAATCCGGCCGCATGCGGCAATGTTTCGTAACCTTCCAGGGCGAAGAACCTCTGCTTAACGCACAGCTTGTAGAAAAAACAATCCAGTACGGTGAAGCCGAAGCCCGCAAGCGCGGAAAAGAAATCCTCTTTGATGTTGCCAGCGAAAGCAATCTGCTGAACGAACAAATCTTCACAATTCTAAAAAAACTGAACGCCCAGATCGTTGTCAAACTCACCGAACCTTCCGAAGACAGTCTACCCATGTTTCAAAGTTCAGGCCCATACAGTCTATCATCCACCGAAGTACTTCAGCGCATACAGGAACACGAAGCCGACGTACACCTCCGAGGCCAAATGGATAACACCGGCCCAAAG
>JAQCGA010000626.1 GCA_027619145.1 bacterium
TCGAACTTTGAGGTGAATCTGGGCGGGTACCGTGAGACGCAGGATCCGTCGGTAACGGTGCGGTTCAAGGTTCGTGGAGAGGAGAATACCTCTTTGCTGGCCTGGACGACCACACCCTGGACGTTGCCTTCGAATATGGCTCTGGCCGTAGGAGAGAAGATCTCTTACGTACGTGTGTACATGAAGGACGGCGAGCAATTGATTGTGGGAGAGCCGTTGTTTGAGAAGGTGTTTAACAAGCACCAGGAGGATGTGGAGCGGGTGGAGAAAGAGCCCGTTGAGCGGCTTCTGGAGATGACGTACGAGCCGCTGTTTGATTATTTTTCAGACAAGCGTTCTGAAGGTGCGTACCGGGTGGTGAGTGCGAATTTTGTGACCACGGAAGATGGAACAGCGATTGTGCACGTTGCACCGGGCTTTGGTGAAGATGACTACCAGCTTGGGAAGGCGAAGGGCATCCCGGTGGTGTGCCCCATTGATGAGGACTGTGCGTTTACGGACGAAGTGCCAGACTACGAAGGTACGTTTGTTAAAGATGTGGATCGGACCATTATCCGGCGGCTACGAGAAAACGGGCAGTTGTTTGCAGAAAGTACTCTGGTACACAGCTATCCGTACTGCTGGCGGTGTGACTCTCCATTAATCTACCGGGCAATTACAACGTGGTTTGTGGCCATTGAGCCGATCAAAAAGAAAATGATTGCGGCGAACCAACAGATCCACTGGGTGCCGGAACATATTAAGGATGGCCGTTTTGGACGCTGGCTGGAAGATGCGCGAGATTGGGCGATCAGCCGGAACCGGTATTGGGGTACCCCACTACCTATCTGGCGCAACGAAGAGACGGGTGAGATGGTGTGCGTGGGGAGCCGCGAAGAACTGGAACAGCTTACCGGGGAGAAGGTAGAAGACCTCCACAAACATTTGATTGATCATCTGGAAATTCCAAGCCCAACGGGCAAAGGTACGCTGAAGCGGATTCCGGAAGTGCTGGATTGTTGGTTCGAATCCGGGTCTATGCCGTACGCGCAGACGCATTATCCATTTGAGCGGAAGGAGTATTTTGATGCCAATTTCCCGGCAAACTTCATCTCGGAAGGGCTGGATCAGACGCGCGGTTGGTTTTATACGCTAACGATTCTGGCGGCTGCATTGTTTGACGGGCCGGCGTTTAAGAATTGTATTGTTTCGGGGATGTTGCTGGCAGAAGACGGCCGAAAAATGAGCAAGCGATTGAAGAATTACCCCGAACCGACAGAAATGCTGGATGCGTACGGAGCAGATGCATTGCGGCTGTATTTGCTGAATTCTCCGGCACTCAAGGCCGAAGAACTTCGGATGAACGAAACGGGGATCAAGGAGAGTTTGCGCTCTGTCATTCTGCCTTTGTGGAATGCGTATAGTTTTTTTGTGATGTATACGAATATTGATGGATGGTCGCCGGAAAAGACAGGGAGCCCGAAACGGGAAAACCGGCTGGACCGGTGGATTATGTCTGAATTGCAGACGTTGCTGCACGATATCAATACAGAGATGGAAGGATACCGGCTGTATCGAACGGTGCCGGTGATGGTATCGTTTGTAGATAAGTTGACAAACTGGTACATCCGTCGAAGCCGGAGGCGTTTCTGGAAGTCCGAGGACGATACGGATAAGGCATCGGCCTATGCAACGCTGTACGAGGTTCTGGTTACGTTTACGCGTGCACTGGCACCGGTGTTGCCGTTTGTAACAGAAGAGATTTACCAGAACCTGGTGCGGTCCTGCGACCCGGAGGCACCGGAGAGTGTGCACCTGTCCGATATGCCTCAGGCCGATGAATCGTTGCGCGATGCCGAGTTGGAAGAACAGATGGATCTGGCCATGCGTGCGGTTACGTTGGGGCGCTCTTTGCGGAGTAAGCACGATTTGAAAGTGCGGCAACCGCTGCGCCACATCTATTTGCTTCCTCCGGATGAACACAGCGGGAAAGAACTGATGGAGATGCGAGATCTGATTGCCGATGAATTGAATATCAAGACGGTTGTTCTGGTAGAAGACGAGACCGAACTGAGCGAGGTGTCGTACAAGCCGAACTTTCGGACGCTGGGGCCGCGGTTTGGGAAGCAGATGAAAGCGGTGGCCGGTCGCGTTGGAAAGTTGACAGCAGAAGACATAAAGCACCTGCGGTCTGGTGGAACCATTGACGTGGCAGATGGGCAGATTGGCCTGGACGACCTGGAGGTGCAGCGTACGGAGAAACCTGGGCTGGTTGTTGCGGTTGAGAACAACCTGGTCGTGGGGCTGGATGTTCAGTTGGACGATGATCTGATTGCGGAATGTACGGCGCGCGAATTTGTAAGCCGGGTGCAGAATATGCGTAAGGAATCCGGGCTGGATGTGACAGATCGGATTCGGATTGGTGTGCGGGGTGAAGAGAAGCTCGAACATGCTGTGACAGAGCACCGGAACTATATCAGCGGAGAAGTACTCGCCCAGGATGTGTTGGTGGGTGAGTTGCCTGATTCCTGCTTGTTGGAGCAAGAGGTGCAGGTGAATGGGTTGGCGGGTACCATTGGTATTTCAAGCTGTTGACCCGGCAATTGGGGGCCAGAGGCCGTCTGCCTGGAGGCGGTTCAGGGCCACGATAACCAACCAGGTGCGGGATGTTCTGGAATGTGGATTCCGGGCGTCTTGTTTTCGGGGCGTTCGGCCGGTGGCTGTCGAATCGAACGCGGGAAGATGTGGCACAGGAGGAGTTTGATGACTGAGCAAGAACTGGAGCATTTTCGGGGCATGTTGGCCGAAATCCGTTTGTCTATCATGCGAGATCTGGGACTGCTGGAAACACGTTCAATGCAAATCACAACCGCCGATGCTTCTGGCGGGCCGATTTATTCGGATCATATGCCAGATCTGGGCAGCGATTCAATTGAAAGAGAAAAAGCGTTTATGTTTGCTTCCAGAGACGGAGTATATCTTTCGCAGCTCGAAGCCGCATTGACTCGTATTAAAGATAAAACGTTCGGTGTGTGCCGCGTTTGTGAAAAGTCGATTCCTCTGGAGAGACTGGAGGCGGTACCTACGACTACGCTTT
>JAQCGA010000627.1 GCA_027619145.1 bacterium
CGTGGTCGCGTGACAGTCCATGTAGATGGGCGTTTGAGGGTTGGTAGCCATGGAGGTCTCTCTGGAGATTGGCCGTGTGGGTATGTTGCACGGTGAAGGCAAGTCTGAGAAATATACCAAACTTTAACGTTAACGTCAAGGTTTGGTATAGTGATGATGTAAGGTTATATAAATATAAGTTTTATGTCGATTTTGATGTACTTGTCTGGTTGTCTTCGAAGAGGGCGCTTACAAAGGATTCTGCGTCGAAATCCCGCAGATCATCCAGTCCTTCTCCCAGGCCTACCATTTTGACGGGCAGGCCCAGTTCGTTTGCAATGGCAATGACGACACCGCCTTTTGCCGTGCCGTCGAGTTTGGCCAAAACAAGGCCGGTAATCTCCAGGTCCAGGTGAAATTGCTTGGCCTGGGCAACGGCGTTCTGGCCGGTGGTTGCGTCCAGGACCAGGAGGGTTTCGTGGGGGGCGCCTTCCTGGCTTTTGTTGAGGACCCGGCGAATTTTCTTGAGTTCTTCCATCAGGTTGACTTTGGTATGTAAGCGGCCTGCAGTGTCAATGAGCACCAGGTCTGCTTGCCGGGACCGTGCTGCGGAGAGGGCGTCGAATGCAACAGAGGCGGGATCTGCGCCGGGTTGATGGCGGATGATGTCTACGTCTGCTCGCTGTGCCCATACGTTGAGCTGGTCAATGGCACCGGCTCGGAAGGTGTCGCAGGCAGCCAGGACAACGCGTTTTCCTTCGGCGGCATAGCGGGCGGCCATTTTTCCAATGGTCGTGGTTTTGCCCACGCCGTTGACGCCTACCACAAGAATGACATGCGGTTCTCCGGGTTTGGGAACCGCAGGAGAGGGTGCGGTGGTGCTGGAAAGGATGGAGAGGATTTCGGTTTCAAGCAGGTGCCGGACCAGGTCCTCGACATCTGTGGGCGTTTTTCCTTCTTTCGCTCGTTCGCGCAGGCGGTCTATGATTTGCAGGGTGGCATTGACTCCTACATCTGCCTGGATGAGAATTTCTTCAATTTCTTCCAGGGCTTCTTCGTCCAGCCTGGGGCGTCGTCGAATGACTTCGCGGATCCGGCCGAACATGCTTTCGCGAGTTTTGGACAGGCCTTCTTTAAATTTGTTCAGAAACTTTCCGAGCATGGAATTTCGCACTCCTTCCAGACAAAACGGGACGATGGTGTGACCCGGTAGAACGGCGAAGGGCACGGCATGCCGTGCCCCTGCGGTGCAATGAACGTGACGTACGTTGGTTTACAGCGAGGTGGCCTGAAGGAGATCTAGAAGCCGCTCCAGGTCATCGTCGGTGTAAAATTCGATTTCAATTTTCCCTTTTTTCCCTTTGCGGGATATGCTAACCGACGTGCCAAAGCGGTGTTGGAGGTCTTCTTCCAGAGAGAGTATCTGAGGATCTTTGGGGCGGGGTTTTGGTTTGCCGCCGTTGCTGGTCTGGTCCTCTTTATAGGCTTTGACAAGCGCTTCTACGGTGCGCACGGAGAGGCCGTCGTGAATAATTTTCCTGCACAGCGCGGCTTGTGCGCGATCATCTTCCAGGGCCAGCAGGGCGCGGGCGTGTCCCATGGAGATCTGATCGGCCTGAAGGGCATCGCGAACGTCCACGGAGAGGTTGAGCAAGCGCAGCGTATTGGCCACGGTAGATCGCTCTTTGCCCACTTTTTGGGCGACCTCTTCCTGGGTGAGATAACACTCTTCCATCAAGGCGCGGTAGGCGCGGGCTTCTTCAATGGGGTTGAGGTCTTCACGCTGAATGTTTTCGATGAGGGAAATTTCCATCATTCCCTGGTCGGTGTTGATCTGGTGCACAATACAGGGGACGGATTCCAGACCGGCCTGACCCGCGGCCCTCAGGCGGCGTTCTCCGGCAATCAGCTGGTACCCGGAGCCGAAGCGCCGAACGGTAAGCGGCTGGATAATGCCTTTTTCGCGGATGGAATCTGCCAGTTCGTTCACGGCATCGAGGTCGAACTCTGTGCGGGGCTGATGCGGGTTGGGTTCAATGTCGTCGATTGCAATTTCGATGACCCGCAGGCCTGGTTGTTCGGAACTGTTCGAGGTGTCTTCCGAAGGCGAATCGGCGGCATCTGTTTCTTCGGCACCCGGAATGAGGGCACCCAGGCCCTTGCCCAGTGCATTACGTTTAGCCATGGCTGATGAGTTCTCCGGCCAGGTTCATGTAGTTTTGCGCACCTGGAGACATGATGTCGTATAGAATGATGGGTTTCCCAAAGCTGGGGGCTTCTCCCAGTTTGACGTTTCGCCCAATGACTGTTTTGTAGACTCGGTCACCGAAGTGGGCCCGGGCTTCTTCTGCTACCTGGCGGGAGAGGTTGAGGCGGCCGTCGAACATGGTTAACAGGACGCCCTCAATTTTGAGCTGGGGGTTGAGATGTTTCTGGACCAACCGAAGGGTGTTGATGAGCTTTGCTCTTCCTTCCCGGGCGTAGTATTCACACTGAATGGGAATTAGGACAGAATCTGAAGCGGTGAGGGCGTTGAGGGTGAGTAGCCCCAGCGAGGGTGGGCAATCAATGACGATATAATCGTAGGTGTGCTTTGCCCCGACAAGGGCAGACTTTAGACGATGTTCACGAGAAATGATGCTGACCAATTCTACTTCTGCGCCTGTGAGACGAATGCTGGATGGGGCCAGGCTGAGGAAGGGGACGTCGGTTTCTCGAACGACACTGTCGAGGGGTTGTTCGTCCAACAAGACTTCGTAAATGCTCAATTCGTTGTTGTTTACAGTGCAACCGAACCCGCTGGTTGCATTGGCCTGCGGGTCCATGTCAATGAGCAGGGTTCGTTTTTCGGCTGCAGCCAGGCAGGCGGCCAGGTTCACCGCCGTTGTGGTTTTGCCAACCCCTCCTTTTTGATTGGCAATCGCTATGATTTTAGGCATATGGTTTGGACTCAAAATTCGTTATGAAAAGCGAAAAAGGACGTACCGGGAACCGGGTAAGAATATAGGCCATCAGGTGTGGAAAATCAAGCGGCAGGAGACAACCGGCAACCCTCCGGCGTAACATATGGCCTGTTTCGAGTCAGAAAGC
>JAQCGA010000628.1 GCA_027619145.1 bacterium
TTTCCTTTACCCATCCGGGTTTCAGCGGGCTTGACAGTAACCGGCTTGTCCGGGAAAATTCGGATCCAGACCTTGCCACCGCGCCCCAAAGAACGGGTAATCGCAACACGCGCTGCTTCAATTTGCCGGCTGGTAATCCAGGCCGCTTCCAGCGCTTGCATGCCGAACTCACCAAAGGCAATTCGACCGCCACGGTATGCAATACCGCGCCTTTTTCCGCGCTGCTGTTTTCTCCACTTGACTCGTTTCGGCATTAACATAGCAAAATTCCCTTTATATCCCGTCCGCCGCTAATTCTGCGCTTGTTCCGCCCGGTCTACAACTTCTCCGTTGCAAATCCAGACCTTAACTCCAACTGTACCCGAGGTAGTAAAAGCAGTGGATCGAGCATAATCAATGTCGGCCCGCAACGTATGTAGAGGCACTCTGCCTGCCGGGTCGGATTTTTCAATCCGTGCCATCTCGGCCCCGCCCAAGCGACCCCCACAAACCACCTTGATTCCCTCTGCACCCATACGCATCGAAGATGCAATGGCTTTTTTGATTGCCCGCCGGAATGAAACACGTTGCGCGAGTTGTCGGGCAATGTTGTCTGCAACAAGCTGAGCAGACAGTTCGGGCCGCTTAATTTCCTGAATGTTAATATAAATTTCTTTTCCAGTAATATGCTTCAATTCGTCCCGCAGCTTGTCTACTTCTGTACCCTTGCGACCAATTACGATACCTGGGCGAGCCGTATGAATCGAAATGGTTACGCGCTTGGGAGCCCGCTCGATATCTACCTTTGCAACACTGGCGCGCTGGAGACGGCTGTGAATATAGCGCCGGAGCATCAGATCTTCCTTCAGCAGGTCTGCAAAATCATTACCAGCAAACCAGCGGGAACTCCAGTCTTTTACCACGCCCAGGCGAAACCCGATTGGATGTGTTTTGCGACCCAAAATCAAACCTCCTGAAAAATACGGCTCAAAACTTCTACGCTCCGTCCGAAACAACCAGCGTGATGTGACTGCACCGCTTCCGAATATGTCCGGCGGCCCCTCGGGGCATTGGACGAATCCGTTTAAATGCGATGGCACCGTTTACAAATACTTCTTTAACAAAAAGATCCTCTTCGCGCACCGTGGCATCTTCTTTGTTTACCGCATTGGCCACAGCAGATCTCAACGTACGCCTCACAATCTGCGCCGCTTTTTTAGGCGTAAATTGGAGAATGTGAAATGCTTCTTCAACGCCCTTGCCGCGGACCATATCTACAACCTGCCGCGCCTTCCGGGGCGAAATTCGAATATACCGAGAAATTGCCTTCGCTTCCATTGCAACCCCTTCTCGCCTGGAGGGACAATACCCTCCGCCACCTACTTCAGTCCTGTCGAGCGCTCCGTGAGCTGTCCGCTGTGACCACGAAACGTACGAGTGGGTGCAAATTCACCCAACTTGTGCCCCACCATGTTCTCCGTAATATAGACCGGGATGAACTTATTCCCGTTGTGCACAGCCAGCGTATGCCCCACAAATTCTGGAGCAATCGTACACCGACGGGCCCATGTCTGAACTACGCGTTTATTGCCCGACTTGTTCATATGGTCGATCTTCTCTTGCAGATTCGGATCGACATAGGGTCCTTTTTTCAACGAACGTGCCATAATTCCCTCGCAACCAGCCTATTTTTTACCGCGCCTGCGCACGATCCATTTATTGGAATGTTTGTTCCGCTTCCGTGTTTTGAACCCCTTGGTTTTAACTCCCCAGGGAGTTCGCGGATGGCCCCCACCCGATGAGCGGCCTTCGCCACCTCCGTGCGGGTGATCAATGGGGTTCATCGCCACACCCCTTACTTTGGGGCGTTTTCCAAGCCACCGGCTACGGCCGGCTTTTCCCAGCACAATATTTTCATGCTCTGTATTCCCCACCTGGCCTACTGTGGCAAAGCACGCCATTGGCACCAGGCGCATCTCTCCTGAAGGCAAACGCAACTGTGCATATTTACCTTCTTTGGCCATAATCTGAATTTCGGTTCCGGCCGAACGGCCCAACTGCCCGCCTTTTCCCGGCTGAAGTTCAACGTTGTGCACCAACGTACCCAGCGGAATATTGGCCAAAGGCAATGCGTTACCTGGCCGAATTTCTGCCTCCGGCCCCGACGAGACCTGATCTCCAACATGAAGCGCCAGTGGAGCCAGAATATAGCGCTTTTCACCGTCTGCATAATGCAACAATGCAATCCGTGAAGAACGATTGGGGTCGTATTCAATGGAATGAACTTTGGCGGGAATACCCTGCTTGTCTCGTTTGAAATCAACATTACGATATTTCCGGCGATGCCCACCTCCGCGCCGACGGCTGGTAATTCTACCGTTGTTATTCCGTCCGCCAGTCTTGCCATTGAACTCAGTCAACGACTTTTCGGGCGTAGACTTGGTAACCTCCTCAAAGGTGGATACCGTCTTATAACGTAGCGTTGGCGTGACGGGTCTGAAAGACTTAACAGGCATGGTTATACATCCTCGAAGAAGTCAATACTCTGGCCGTTGGCCAGCGTAACGATGGCTTTTTTCCAACTTGGCCGCCGCCCCTGGAACCGCCCGAGGCGCTTCATTTTTCCGTGAACCGATAACGTGTTCACTTTGACCACGTCCACTTCGAACAATGCCTCGGCTGCACGTTTGATTTCAATCTTGTTGGCATCCTTGCGCACCTCGAAAACGTATTTATTCTTGTCTTCTTGAAGCTGAGATGCGCGCTCCGTAATCAGAGGCCGGCGAATGATTTTTCTTAAATTGTAATTCATGCATTCCCCCAAAGGGTCCGGAGTTGCTCCAGAGCCGCCCGGGTGAAAATCACAACATCAACCTTCACCACATCGTAGGTAGAAACCTGGCCAACCGGTAACACAGAAAACTTGGGCAGGTTCCGGCAAGATTTAACAATATTGGGCAACGTTGTATCTGTCAACAGCAACGCTTTCTGGCCAGCAATGTTCAGCGCACGCGTCATATCGGCCATACGCTTAGTCTTCGGAGCTTCCAGAGAAAAGTCTTCCAGTCCCCGGAAATTCCC
>JAQCGA010000629.1 GCA_027619145.1 bacterium
TTTTCAGTCCTGACAACGCTTTGGCTTCTACAAACTATCCCTTCTACGCAATCTCAAGTGAAAAGTGTCTAAATATCACCGTTTTTTCAAGCACTACAACAATCCAGACACGCACATCTCCGGGCCAGACCTCGAAACCATCCAGGTGTGGGATCAACTTTGCCAATCCAGAAAGCTGGTAGCCATTGGCGGAGTAGATGCACATGCACGAAAGTATCCACTCTTGCCGTTCGTAGTATTCCCCTACGAATACCTGTTCCGCAACCTGCGCACGTACTTCCTTCTGGATCAGCCCCTGACCGGCAACGCCGAACAGGACATCTCCAGTATTCTATACGCCTTGCGTGAAGGACACTGTTTTATTGCCTACGACCGGCTCGCAAAAGGCGCAGGCACACGGTTTGGCTCCACAGACGGCATTCTGCAAATGGGAGACGAATGTACATTTAAAGGCCCACTCGAACTCGAAGTTCGCTTGCCCGCACAAGCGGAATTGCTCATCCTTCGAAACGGTCGCCCATTTCTCCATACCCGGAACAAAACATTTGCATTCCGCGCCGAAACACCCGGCGTGTACCGCGTGGAAGCCCGACGAGATGGAAAGCCCTGGATTTTCACCAACCCGATTTACCTGAGACCCGGAGCTGGATCCCTATGACCACCTTTCAAAAGCAGAACCGCTTTGTTGCCGCAGCCGTTTTTTTATTTTCTCTCGTTGTCTATTTCAAAACGTGCGCACCTAGTGTCACCTTTTGGGATGTTGGCGAATTCATCGCGGCGTCTCACCTCTTCGGCGTTCCCCACCCACCCGGTGCACCCTTTCACACCTTGCTCGGCCGCCTGTTCACCATGCTGCCCATCCCCGGAGAAATTGCATTCCGGGTCAACCTGATCTCCGTTCTCGCTGCCGCCGCTACAGTCTTGCTCATCCACCTCTGCGTGGTTCGTATCCTGCACTACTGGCTCGACCCCAACAACAAAGTACACCGCCTTGCCATGCTCACAGGTGGGGCCGTTGCCGCCCTCAGCACTGCCTTTTCCACTTCTTTCTGGGCCAACTCCACAGAAGCCGAAGTATACGCCCTTTCCATGTGCTTTACCCTGCTGGCCTTCTGGCTGGCCCTGCGCTGGGATACCGGTGGCAACCATCGAGACCGCCTGCTCGTCTTCATCGTCTACCTGTTCGGCCTGGGTGCAGGGGTACACTTGCAATGCCTGCTTACCGTACCCGGCATTCTCATCCTGGTATTCACAGACTTACTCAAAGACCGACCACTCAAGCATCAGGTACTCGTGGTCCTGGGGCTCATCCTCTATCCGTTTCTGAGCATCCTGCTACCCACAGAGTTCATGATCCTGATGACCCTCGCCGTCCTGGTAGCACTCGTTGTCCTCCAGCCCACCTGGCGCAACCCCTGGTTCTGGGCCTGCGCCCTCCTGGCCGGCCTGCTGGGGTTTTCAACGTACTTTGCCCTGATCATCCGCTCCGGGTTAAACCCTCTTGTGGATATGAACAACCCTGAGACCTGGCAGAACTTCAAAGCCTTTCTCAGTCGCCAGCAATACGGCACCCACAGCATCTTTCCCCGTCGTGGCGACTTCTGGGACTACCAGTTCAACATTCATATCAAATACTTCCTGCAACAATTTCCTTTTTATGATGGTGTCACCGCCGCCTTTCGGCGTGCGGTAGACACATTTGAAGACCCCTACGAACACATCACGTATTCTCTCCTCCCCGTCTTACTGGGCATAGGCGGTGCCGTATATCACTTCCGAAAAGACTGGAAACGCTTCGCCTCGGTCTTTGCCATGTTCGCACTCATGGGTATCGGTCTGGTTCTCTACCTCAACATGCCAGACCCCGAACCTCGGGAGCGCGAATACATCTTTGTAGGTGCCTACACATTCTTCGGCCTCTGGATGGGCCTGGGTGCCGCTGGCTTAATTGTTGCCGCGCACCGACAGTTCAACACCATCTCCGTCGCCGGCCTGGCCGCATGTCTTGTACTCCTGGTACCGCTCGGCCTCCTGGATCTAAACTATTTCTCCCACGACCGTAGCCGAGACTATATTTCCCACGATTACGCCTACAACCTCCTCATAACCTGTGCCCCCAACGCCATCCTTTTCACCAACGGCGACAACGACACCTACCCACTCTGGTTCATTCAGTACGTCAAAGGTGTGCGCAAAGACGTGCGGGTTGTCAACCTCAGCCTGCTCAAAACACCCTGGTACGCCAAACAACTCCGAGACCTGGAACCTCGTATCCCCATTAACCTGAGCGACGACCGGATTGAACAAGAAGTAGCCGCAAGACCCTGGAGCACCCCTCAGGATATTTCCGTATCCGGCCTGGAAATCAAGGGGAAAGATGTGCCCACGGCCGAATATCTGACCGGCACTGGCAACCAGCGCATCCAGGTGCTCGAAACCCACACCCTGATGATCTGGTGGATGATCAAACAACTCAACTGGACACGCCCAATCTACTTCGCTGTAACCGTTCCTACCAGCAACATGGCGGGTCTCCGGCCCTACCTGACCATGGAAGGCATGTGTTTTCGCCTCGGAACAGACCACGGGCTGGGGCAGTTCGACCTGGACAAAACTTCAGACAACCTGATCAACATCTACCACTACACCGGCGTTGCGGACAGTACGGTGTATAAAGACGCAGTGGCCCGCCGGCTGCTGGGAAACTACCTGGTGGTCTTCGACGCTCTCATTCGGGCCTACATCCAGACAAACCAGCCCGCCGAAGCATTCCACGTTCTTCAGGAAGCCGAAAAGCTCGTGCCGCCTTATGCAATGGATACAGACGCAAGCTGGGGGGCCCTGGCCGAACACTACCGCACCATCGCCGTCAAATTTGCGGAAGCCGGATACGGCAAAGATGCACTACGCAGCCTGGAGGAACTCTTACGCCTCAACCCGAACACCTCGGACCGGGACCAGATTCAAGAAACCCTGGACAACTGGAGCACACGCCTGGATTCTCTTCCTTAGCCATAGCCCGCTCTTCTTGATAACAACAGAAAAGGCCGACGCGA
>JAQCGA010000630.1 GCA_027619145.1 bacterium
TGCTTTGTCTGGTGGGGGGAACCCATTCGGTGTGGGGCCAGGAAACCGGGGAACAGGTTTCTTTCGATCTGGCGGCCTGTATTCAGCGTGCATTGCAGGTCCATCCATCCATTGATGCGGCTGAAGCGGACCTGCAGATTGCCGAAGCTCAGTTGAGCCAGGCCAGGGCGGCGCGTTTTCTGCCCAAGTTTGATTTAAAGTGGATGGTTGGCCCTTCGCCAGAGGCTCGTGGCGATGTGTTCAACGGGGATAGCAACTGGCAGAACCTGAGTATATTTACACGTACAGAAATATCTCTGATTCAGCCGCTGTACACATTTGGGAAACTCGGTGCCGCCCAGGATGCTGCCTCTGGAGGGATTCTGGTCCGTCAGGCCGGGCTGGAAAAATCTCGACAGGACCTGGAGTTGCAGGTGGCGGAAGCCTATTATTTGCTTCTGTTGGCCAACGAATTGCGGGCCCTGGCAGACGAAGCTCGCGACGAGTTGGGTAAGGCGCGGCAGGCTGTGGACGAGAAGCTGGAAGAGGATACAGGCGAGTATACGTATACGGATCTGTATCGCATTGATCGGTTTATGTTCGATGTGGAAGAAAATGCACACAAGGTTGAAAATGGCCAGGAAATGGCCCAGGCGGCCCTGCGCATGCTGATGGGGCTTCCTCGGGAGCAGGCGGTTGTTCTGGCCGCGGAAACGCTGGAACCTGTGGAGGTGGAAATTCAACTGCTGGAGCATTATTTGATGCAGGCCGGCAACCGGCCGGATTTGCGTCAATTGCAAGCCGGGATTGGTGTACGGGCTGCACAAGTGAAAGCCGCACGCAGCGATCTGTTTCCACAGTTTTTTCTGGGCGGTGGATTTAAGCATGGATATGCACCAAACCGAGACAAGCAGAGCAACCCTTTTGTGAAAGATGATTTCAATTTTACGAGCCTGGGGGCCGTGGTGGGTTTGCAGCAGTCGCTCTCGTTTGGGGGCACAACCGCTAAATTGAAGCAGGCTCGATTGGAAAAGAAAAAGCTGGAGTACCAGGGGCGGTTGGCGCGCAAGGGCACCGAATTGGAAGTGGAGCGTATTTATCGAAAATTGCGGGAGGCAGAGGCCAATGTTGCTTCTGCAATAAAGGCCCGAAAGGCGACACGGCGCTGGTTTGTGTCTGCCAGATCCGGTTTTAACGCCGGACTGGAACCTTCGGGCGAGTTGATTGACGCGGTAAAAGAATATGGTATTATCCGCGCGAAGTACTATCATGCTGTGTTTGAGTTCAACCGGGCCTGGGCAGCCCTACAGAAGGCCACGGGGAATTGGATCCTGAAGTAGAGAGGGAGGTTATGGTTAAAAAGGCAGTTATTATTGCTGCCGGCATGGGTAGCCGGTTGAACGGAAACGGCGGAAATTTGCCTAAACCTCTGGTGAAGGTGGCTGGGGTGGGGCTATTGAAACGGACCATTCTGTCTGCAAAACAAGCAGGTATCCACGAGTTCGTAATTGTGATTGGGTACCGGGCGCAGGAAGTACGGGAGGCAATTGATTCGGACTCGCAGGTGGACGTGCAGATTGACTGGGTGGAAAATTCAGAATGGGGCCGGGGCAACGGTCTTTCTGTGCTGAAAGCTCGGGAGCACGTAGATGGGCCTTTTCTGTTGCTGATGTCGGACCATTTGTTTGATTCACAGGTGATCAACCGATTACGCCATCTTCCGCTTTCCAGTGGCGAAGCTGTGCTTTGTGTTGACTATCAACTGGACCGCATCCACGATATGGAAGATGCGACAAAAGTATATCTGGAAGGCGATCGGGTTCTGCGCATTGGCAAGGAACTGGAATCATTCAATGCTGTGGATACGGGTATTTTTCTCTGTAGTCCGGCTTTGTTCGACGGGTTGGATCGGGCCGTGGCCTCCGGGGACGAGTCTCTGTCTGGAGGGGTACGCGCACTGGCAGCAGAAGGCAACATGCGCGCCGTAGATATTGGCGACTTGTTCTGGCTGGATGTGGATACGCCCGGGTCCCTGAAATACGCGGAAGATACCCTGTTTAAGATGCTGGGAAAACCTACGGATGGGTTTATTTCCAAGAATTTTAATCGGAAGATTTCCACGCGTATTTCACGCCTGCTTGTGCATACCCCGGTTACGCCGAATCAGATTTCGATTGTAACGATGCTGATCACATTTTTATCCGCCTGGTGGATTGCTACTGGAGACTATTTTTTGCTGGCCATGGGCGGCTTGCTGTTTCAATTTGCGTCTATTGTGGACGGTAGCGACGGAGAGATTGCGAAGTTGAAGTTTATGGGATCTCGGTTGGGCGAATGGGTGGATACGCTGGCGGACAATGTGTCGTACGTCGTTTTTTTTATCGGGGTATCTGTTGGAATGTACCATTTGACCGGGGAAACGTTCCTGCTGGCGCTTGGACTGGTTGCTGTTGCCCTGAATATTCTGGGTGTTTCCCTGATTTCCGTGTACCTCCAGGGCATTGGTTCAGGTAGCCTGGTGAGTTTCAATATGGCGTTTTCTGAAGAGGTTCCAGAGGATAAACGGGGTTGGTTTCACCGGTTCAGTTGTTCTTTCAAATTTGCGGTTCGGCGGGATTTTTTTGCTGCAATGTTCTGCGTGATGGCCCTATTGAATTGCCTGGAAGTCATGTACTGGATGGTCGTGATCGGTTCGACGGCGGTAACAGCGGCCATATTTGGATATGTTGGTTATATGATGCACGCCCGAGGCGCCTGGCCCACTCCGGCTTCCCGGCCGGTTGATGCGGAGAAACTGGTGTCTGAAAAGGCGGACTGACGGCGTGTTGGCGGGAACTTTTTCGTACTCTGGCAAGTTTATGTGGCATAGGGACGGAATCTGTTTTTGCCGTTTGGCAAGTTCCTGTTTACCGTACTAAAAAAGAATGGGTGTGCTATGGGACGAATTCTTCTGTTGGTGTTTCTCCTGGGTGCTTTAGGGATTGAGGAGGGCCAGGCAGCGAACGAAAATGGCAAGGCCCAGGAACTCCTGGATATGCTCAAAGACCGGGATCAAACCATCAAGA
>JAQCGA010000631.1 GCA_027619145.1 bacterium
TGATCATTACCGTATTGTGGGTGATAGGAATTACAAACGCCATCAACTTTCTGGATGGACTGGACGGCCTTGCATCCGGCTCTTCAGCCATAAATGGGGCTTTTTTCGCCCTCGTTGCATTTCAAACAGGCCAGCCGTTTATGATGTTGCTCTCCATTGCCCTGGTGGGCAGTTGCCTGGGATTTATCCCTTATAATTTTCGGCGCCACCGTCCAGCCAGCGTCTTTCTGGGAGACAGTGGGAGCAACTTCCTGGGGTTCACCCTGGCTGGCATTGGGATCCTGGGTGAATGGGGTACCAATAACCTGGTGGGAATCGTCGTTCCGGTTCTCATCCTCGGCGTACCCATTTTTGACACCACGCTCACCACCGTGGTACGCATCCGCACCGGTCAGGTTAGAAGTTTTGGACAATGGATCCATTTTACAGGGAGAGACCACTTCCATTACCGGCTCTCGGACCTGGGCGTGGGCAACAAAACAGCGGTTTGGATCATCTACCTCGTCAGCATATGGCTGGGATTAGAAGCCCTCGTCATGAAAAATGCCCGGGGCATTGATGCCGTCTTCTCCATGATGCAGGTTGCCATCATTTTTTTCTTGATCGGTTCTTTCATGGTCTTTGTTCAAAACCGCTACGCCCGCCTGGTAAAAGCCCGCAGAATAGCCAGACCTACAGTCGCCCCAACACGCCAGAATCCAGAAGATCCCCGTTTCTCGGGTAATGAATAACGTAATTTCCTCTTTACATAGACCCTCTTTTCCTCTATTTTTTAAGATACTTGTCAAAGTTCTTCATTTGTGAAAATGGGTCTCCGGACCGCAACCCGAGGATTTTGTTATGGCCGAAAGAGAAAAAAACTTTTTTTCCGATTACGAGTCTGGCATTGCAGATGATCAAGGAACCTCATCCGGCAGCTATGTGGATAACGAGCGAGACTACCCCATTGAATCTCGCTGCTGCATCTCAGGTGATGATGTCAAGCACAGCTACTGCCGTCACCCAGACTCCATCCAGGGTACAATGATGGTCATGTCCCGGGAATCCATGCTGCGGTTCGTTCGGCCTGGCAAAAGTCTTTCTGAAGAGTTCGAGCGAGTACTCGAACTGCGCCGCAAGAGCGAAAATCGCAAAAAAGCGTAAATTGCACCCCGCTGTTCGCATTCCATCCCAGGAGTTCACGTGAACTGGATTTTCCTTGGCGTCATCGTAGGCTCCATTGTCTATCTGACCCAGATCATCCTTAGCTACCTGGAAAATTCCAGAGCGAGCCGGGACCGCATCGAACAAACCCTCATCGATTTGGACCGCCTGGAAGCACAGCTCCGGGAGTCTGAACACGCCCGGAGCGATGGTGAAACCCGTGCGGCCAAGCTCGAAGAAGAAGCCCTCCTGCTGGAGCAAGAAATATCCGAACTTCAAGCCCAGGTCACTGGCCTGATGCCCAATGCCCAAACGCCGGAATAAAACAACTCAAAAATCAGATTTCTGTTGTTGCCCTCACATTCCGTCTGGGCCCCATTCTTGACCAGACCTGCTCCTTTGGTACGGCACGAACAGAATACAAAAAAAGCCCCGGCAATGATCCGGAGCTTTTTTTGTATCCAATCACCAGCATCTGTCAATACCCATCCATTTGGCATCGAACGGGGTGCGTATCCACAAACAGACTCTGGACATCTGGCTGGCTCCCTTCCAGGATCACCACGGCACCCGCCTCTACCATGAACGACAAAACCGAGCCATTGTACACCAACGCGCACAACACGTGCAACGAATCCATCTTCACCCGGACCCCCACTGAACCCTTCCCAATCCGCAACGCTCCCCGACCTCCCTCAAACTCAATCTCACACGCTGGCCTACCGGCCTCTACGCGCCGCCCCAGGACAGATGCGGCATGAGCTAGAAAACGCTGCTCCTCCTCCACGCGAACAAAAACGTTCCCGTTTTCGACCCGAACATCCGGCCCGAAACGCTGCAATTCTCCCCAACAAGGGTCCTGCGGTCCCACGATCACCTCAACCTCAGCCAAACTCAGATCCTGGAGAACCTGGCCCAGCAAGCTCCGCAACGCGGCTCCTTCTCCTGAAAGCGCCGCCACTTCCACAATTCTCAGATTTGGCTCCCGCACCAGGGCTACATACGCCACAGGTGCCGGGCCACCGGCCAGGTAGAACTCTGGTCGCCCCAGAAACCAGAGCTTGGGTTTGCCCTCCAACCGACGCTGCCAGAACGCCGATGTGCGCGACCAGGCTCCGCTGGACTGCCCAAAATGTGCCTCGTATATTGCTCGTAGAACCTCTGCATCTTCAGGCCCCGCCCGAAAAACAGAGTAAGGGACAGGCACAGCCTCAGGGCGAAAAACCGCTCTGGGCTGCTCAATGGCACTCAACTGGTACCCCAAACGCCCATAAAATCCGTGCCGGGCCTCAGACGTATGCAGGTAAGACATCGCAATCTTTCGTGACCGCATCCATTCAAACGAAGCCCGCAACAACTTTGCACCAATGCCCAGGCCTCGAAACTCAGGCAACGTGCACACCGTTCCCACCAGACCCGCAGGAATCGGATGCCCCTCCACCCACAGATTTCCGTCACGCACCCCCATCTGGCTTACAACTTGTCCGTTCACCTCGGCCACCAGCAGGTGCTCCGGATCATACCAGGGTTCCTGCTCATACACCTCCAGCACCCCGGAATTCTGCTCAATATGCGCCTCGAATGATCGCGCCACAATCTCCTTCACCGCCGGGTAATCTTTGGGATGAAGTTGCCGGATTTGCACTTGTCCGGCTTCCTCAGATGTTTCAGACATAACAATCCCACCTTCCTGGGGCCACACAACTTTCCTTTTCGAACAAGCAGAAATCTTGTATCATGTCCATCGGTCGTCTTCAGAAGCGGTTCTTGAATATCCATCAAAAAGGTAGATAAGCAATGCATTTCGTGCACTTTCTGGCGTTCTTTCTTGCGGTCGTGACCTCAGCAGAGACCCAGGAACTACAGGGCCTCTCCCCTCCCATTCGCCCAACTTCGGTAC
>JAQCGA010000632.1 GCA_027619145.1 bacterium
GCCCGGTACGATTCGCCTTTTCGGCAGAAGGTGGTTTTTTCGGGAGACCAGACGTTTCCTTACCCGGTACAATCTTATCTGTCTGCGAAGTGGGATTACTGGGCATATGGAGATATTCCATCGAACCTGGTTCGGACGTACGATTTAATTCGCAACAGTGGTGTGGTGGACAGTACCATGGCGCGGCGTGTGGAGGACGATCTTATTCGGGCGAGTGTTCGGTTTGTGCGTTCGTATCCGCTTACGCTGAGTAATATGGACCCGACGACTCTGCGGGGGTTGATTTCAGCAGGCCGGATACTGGACGAGCCAGAGTATGTGCACGATGCAGTGGATTGGATCGGGCAGTTGATTCAGCGTCAGTTTTTTGCAGATGGGATGTGGCGAGAATCTGCGGTGTCGTATCACAATCAGACGGTATATGGGTTGGCCAGCGTGATGGAGTTGTTGCGGGGATATAGCGATCCGGAAGATTATTCAGGGGAACGGCTCGAGGATCTGGATCTGTCGGAGAAGTTTCCGCTTTTTAAAAAGTCACTGCAGATTTCTGACCTGTTGCGGTATCCGAATGGACGCACGGTTTCGGTACATGATACGTGGGCACGGGAGAAACGGAAACCGACGGGGAAGACCGGGTCGTTTTTGTTGCCAGGGATGGGGCACGCGTGGCTCGGGCGTGGGGAAGGCCCGCATCAGATGCAGGCACATTTGCATTTTTCAGGGGCGTATGGGCATGCGCATGCAGACCTGTTGAGTATTACTTTATTTTCTCATGGGCAGGAGCGGTTGTCGGATATTGGATATACGTGGACGCACCACCGGCACTGGGCTTCCTGTACACTTTCGCATAGTACGGTGATGGTGAACGGAGAGGACCAGGCTCATGGGTCCGAGAGAAATCCCTCGGATGGAAATCTGGTACTATTTGTGCCGGGCGATGGGGTTTTTCAGGTCGTGGAAGCAGATGGCAAACGGGCATATCCGGGTGTTGTTCGTGAATTCCGAAGGTCTTTAATGGTAGTTGGGGTATCTCCGGAAGATGCGTACGTGGTAGATGTATTTCGGGTTGCTGGAGGGGAGCGTCACGAATATGTGCTGGTGGGCGACGCGAATCACGATGGAGTAGTGGAGACAGAACTGGAACGGTCTGTATACGGAAAAACCTTGCTGCCACCCGGGGTGAAGGTGCAATTTCCTACCGGAGAAAATGTGCCGGGTGATGCAGAGGGACATAATTTTGTATATGGGTATGTGCGAGATGTGGAAAAAGCGGAGTTGTCTGGGCCGTGGCAGGCTGTGTTGACGAGCGAGGGGATACCGGGTGCTGCCGTGCGTATTCATGGTGTGTCGGAAAGTCCGGGTGAACTGTTGATTGGACAGGCACCTTCGGTGCGCCGTGCAGAAGAGCAGGAAGGAAGGTTAAAAGATTTTACCATGCCGCTGATGGCGCAACGTCGAGAAGGGGAAGATCTGGAGAGTACGTTTTTGCACGTGCTGGAGCCGTTCCAGGGGAGCGTATTCTTGCAATCCGTAGAGCGGATGGATGTGACTGCAGGGGATGCTATGGCGGTAAAGGTTTCCTGGGAAGGTGGTACGGATTATCTGGTATACGCGTCTGGCGGTGAACCTGTTCAGGTGGGTGGGATTACGATGGAGGGGCGGATCGGATTTGTCCGTGAGCGAGATGGAAAGGTGGAACGCATGACGCTGGTGGGTGGAACGCGGCTGGAGAAGGGACAAGTTGTTCTGGAAAGCGGTGGTGTGATTTCGGGACAGGTTGTGGGGGTGATGCGCCAGGATGGAGGAGACCCGTTTGATGGGCTGGTGGTGGAAGGGGCTGTGTTTGACGGTTTAGAGGTTGCCGGATTGACGGCCGTTGTAAAAGATGGGGCCGGGTTTTCTCTGGGATGCACGATTGCGGGTATTGAGACTGTAGATGGAAGGGTTGTTATACGGTTGGCCAACGATCCGGGGTTTGAGATGGATGCAGATGGAACGAGCAGGCATGTGTATTTCCCAGGGCGAACCTGGAAGGGTGAGAACCGATTTGAGATTGCTACTGTGAGTACCCGGGTCTTCTGAATCACGAAGGGGCACGAAGGGTACTGCTCACACGAAGGGACACGAAGCGCCGCCCGGCCCGCCCGCAGGTTGGGTGGATCATGGGGGTCGCTGGGTATTTCATGAAATGAGGAGAGTTGTGATGAAAACGATGTACCCGGAGTTGGAGTTGGATCTGACGTTTCATCCGGTGGAGAATACGAATCTGCGGTATTTTACGCGGGCGCAGATTGAACAGTATAATGAAGATGGATATGTGACGGGAGTGACTTTGTTTGAGGGGGAACGGTTGAAGGAGATGCGGGCGTTTTTTGAGCGTTCGAAGAAACGTTTGACTACGTACGAACAGTTTAAATCGTTTCACCAGGAAATTCCGGAGTTGTACGATATTGTGGCGCATTCGGTGACGGTGGGGTATTTGCAGGATTTGCTGGGGCCGAATGTGATTTGCCATGCGAGCCAATATATTCGGAAGGAACCAGATCCGGGGAGTACACGGGATACGATTTACCACCAGGATGCGACGTTTAATCCAATGGATGCCCGGTGTGCGATTGTCTGGCTGGCGGTGGATGAGGTGTTTGTAGAGAACGGGTGTATGGGTTTTGTTCCTGGTTCGCATAAATTGGGCGTGGTGGATTGTAGCGAGAAAAATCATGCGGTACCGAATCCGGAGCGATACGGGGCGACAGTGCCTATTGAACTTCAGCCTGGACAGGCGGTGATCTTTTCGGATTTGCTGATTCATTCTTCACCGCCCAATCGAACAGCGGATCGGGTGCGCGGCGGGTTTACGGCGACGTATGCGGGTGCGGAGTTGGTTCCGACGCTGGGCAAGAAGAAGTGGGCGGTGGTGTGTAGCGGAGAGGATGCGGAGAATCACTGGCAGGTGAATGCTCGGCCGGTGTAAGCCTTCAGGAGGAGAAGGATGCCCTGATCTGGCGATTTGGGGAACCGATTGAGGTAGGATTTCCGAAG
>JAQCGA010000633.1 GCA_027619145.1 bacterium
TTTGCAGAAAGAACTAGAGCGCCAACCACTGGCAGAAGAGATTGCAGCCCGTCTGGATGTGCCGTTACAAGCGGTTCGACAGGCATTGGTAAATTCGCAAGATGTACATTCGCTGGATGAAGAATTGGGGTCCTCGGAAGATGGCGAATACTGCCTGATGGATATCCTTGCAGACCGTGAGACAGAACAGCCTCTGGACATTGTTGAGCGACTGGCAGAGCGGACAGAGATCCAGCAGTCTTTGAACGATTTAAAGCCGAGAGAAGTAGAAATACTCCGCAGGTATTACGGTCTGGATGGTGTGCCGGAGGGCAGCCTGGCCGAAATTGGCCGAGAAATGGATCTGAGCCGGGAACGCGTACGGCAAATAAAAGATATCGCCTTGAGCCGGTTACGTTTGCGGTTTGAAACCCAGGATTACACCTGGGACCAGGGCGAAGAAATTGAGCTCGTGGCTTCATGATGCAAGGGAGATATCGGGTGATAAAGTGTTTTCGCATATTTGTTTTGTGTACGGTACTGGGGGTGGGGCAGGTTTGGGCTGGAGAAGTTGAGTTTGGCGGGCAGGTTCGACCTCGTTTTGAATTTCGGGACCAGGCGTCGGGGCCACACGATCTATTTACATCGATGCGAGTGCGCGCGCAAGTGAAAGCGGCTCTGGAGCGGGATGTGCAGGTATTGATTCAGCTCCAGGATGTACGCCTCTGGGGCGAAGAGGGCAACACGCTGGGAGATTTCAGGGCAGACAATTTTGACCTGCACCAGGGGTATGCAGAGTTGAGTCGGTTGGGTGGGGCTCCGGTATCTATCCGTGCGGGTCGGCAAGAGATTTCGCTGGGAGGGCAGCGCCTGGTGGGGGCTGTGGGATGGACGCAGCAAGGACGTGCGTTGGACGGGATGCGCGTTACAATTGCACCCAAAGGCGGAAGCCTGGACCTGCTTGGGATACGGTTGCTCGATTCGAGTGCGGCCGGCATTTCGGAGAACGGGTACCTGTTTGGAGCTTATGGACAGATCAAGCGGTACTCTTCCGGGGTGCTTGATTTATACGTGCTGTACAATCGTATTTCAGGAGGAGCAGATACGGACCAGTCTACATTGGGCGGGCGGTGGGCAGGCCAGAGAAATTTGCTTAAATACCGATTGGAAGGGACGTACCAAACGGGTACCCGGTCTGGCCAGGATGTGGCGGCTTATATGCTGGGCGCAAGAGTAGGCATGGGAACAGCCGGAGGCAAGACTCAGGTAACACTGTGGTACGATTACCTTTCTGGCGATGAAGATCAAACCGACAGAAAAACTCGAGTATTTGATACGCTGTTTGCTACCAATCATAAGTTTTACGGGTTTGCGGATCTCTTCTTAAATATTCCCGTTCATACCGGCGGATTGGGCTTACAGGATGTCGCACTGAAGGTGGAACATTCGCCGCGAAAGAATGTTTCTTTGCTGGCGGACGCACATCTGTTTTTGCTGGCCGAGAAAGGTGGTCTGGCTTCGGGACGTTTGGCCGAGGAAGTGGATTTGACGTTGCGGTATAAATACAGCGCAAATGTGACGCTGGTCGGTGGGGTTTCCTATGTGATTGCCGAAGATGCAATCAAGGCGATTGGGAGGCTGAGCGATCATTTGGGGTGGGGATATGTGATGATGGATGTGGCATTTTAACCAGCTGAGGCACAGGGGTCTCGGGTGAGACATTGCCCCCCCCCGAGTTGAAGATGAAAGTGCTGATGCAAGTGTATCGAGGCTTATTTTGATGGAATGGGGGAGCTTCTATGAAAACAATCGTGACGCGAATTTGCCTCGTAGTGGGCCTGGAACTGCTGTTGCTGCTGCCTCTGTTGCTGCTCCTGGACTCTGGGTTGTTGCTGCCTTGAGAAACGCGAACGCTTCGCGATTGAAGGAGGCTGTGACATGGCCGTGGCAGAGAAAGGCCGGAGGGTTTGCAGGGCCTGTGGGGAACGTTATGAATACCCGGTGCACAGCGGGGTAGCAACCCGGTATCATTGTGAGCAGTGCGTTGAGATACCGAAAGAAATACGCCGCATCTTTGAACGGATGCGGCGGCGATTGGATCGAGTTGTTCGGGAAGTTGAGGCCCTGAAACGGGAACGGGACGGGTGAGTGTGCAGGGCCTGCAGAACAGCGGGGCGCAAGGGAAACCTTGTTGCCCCGCTGTTTTCTTGTAGAGAGAAAATAGCAGTATCGTTTCTCAAGCCAGTTTTGCGGCTGCGTCGCGCATCAGCTCTCCAATGGGCACATCGTAAGGACAGGCGGCCTCGGCAGCAGAGAAGTCCACGTTTGTTATGCGGCGGGATTCGGGGGGGAGTTCTCGGAAGAGGCGCACGGCTTCTTCGTGGTCTCCGTAATATTCGTGGTACATCCGGTAGCGCAAGGTGTCTGCAACTTTGACGGGCGCGTCCACGCAAGGCTCGCAGTTCATCGCGCAGCCCCGGCAGTAGAGGTGTCCGGTAGCGGCGGCGTACTGTTCCAGAAGCTCTCGCTCCACGGCACCCATTTGTTTTTTTCGGGCGGCCTCGGCATTTTCTTCCACCTGCTGCACGTTTTTCATGGCAGAGACGATGGTGTGGATGCGATTGTCTGCCCACACGGCTTTGAGGGTCGCCTGATGCTGATTGAACCCTTTTTCTTTAAAGGGGTCCACCCGGTCCTGAAATGAATCGACGGCACCACCCTGAGTTTTCATTGCCACCAGGCCAATGCCTGCTTTGGCGCATTTATCCATTGCGCGGTTGAGCGCGGCGTCTTCGTAGGAACGGAAATTGTATTTGAACATAATGACATCTACAAACCCAACTTCAGCCGCTCTTTCGAGGGTTTCAACCATGTTGGCATGGTGGGAGGAAAACCCAAAAAAGCGAATTTTCTTCTCTTTTTTCAGGCGTTCTGCCGTGGCTTTCATGTCTTTGTCCAGCCGGTCTGGCTGGCCCAGGTTGTGTAGATAATACAGGTCTGCATACTCTGTGCGGAGGCGTTTCAGGCTTTCAGAAAGGCGGGCAGAGAGGGTTTCGGGGT
>JAQCGA010000634.1 GCA_027619145.1 bacterium
AAATCGATTTACAGTCGGTGTTAACACACGAACTGGGACACTTTTTGGGGCTGGACCACTCGGGTCTGCAGGGAAGCCCCTCTGTGCGGCCTACGATGTACCCGTTTTATTTTGGCAGCGAACGTTCACTGGAAACCGATGATAAGGCGGGTCTTGCGGCCCTGTACCCTTCTGTGGCTACATTGACAGGCACCATGGAAGGTCGGGTGACGGATCAGAGGGGCCTGGGGGTTCTGGGGGCGCACGTTGTGGCCTATCGGGCTGGAACGGATACGTTTGCGGTGGCGGTTTTGTCCGGTACTGCCGGGGTTCGGAAAGGGGAAGGTGGAGATGGTGAATATAAGATGGAGGGACTTCCACCTGGAGAATACCAGGTGGCAATTGAGCCGCTGAATGGCTCGGTGACGGCCCGGAACCTGGGGGGAATTTTTGATCGGCTCAATACGGATTTCCCCCGCGAATTTTACAATAATGCGAGTGTTCAAAGTGTAGCACAGGCCATCCGAGTGAGTGCAGGTGGCCGGGCGACGGGTATTGATTTTGTTCTGGGGAGGACCGTTCCGGGTTTTCCTGCGATTGAGGATCTGGTGTTTCCCAACAATACACCGGACCCGGTTGGGCCCTATCGGTTTCAGGCCCGGGTGACGGACAATGGGGTGGTATCTGCTGTAGATTTGCTGTACCGGATCAATAGCGGATCTGTGCAGACGCTGTCTATGCGGCCGATGAGTGGGAATCTTTATGTGGTGGATCTGGGTGGTTTTGCGCGAGGTACAGCTGTTGCGTATCGTTTACGGGCGCGGGACACAGATGGGAACGAAACCCTGTTTCCACCTCAAGAATTGCCCATGCAGCGTTTCGAGGTGCTGTCGCTGTCGGGTGAACCGTTGTTGTACACGGCGTTGCGGTATTCTCACATGCTTTCGGTTTTTGATACGGGTTTGAAGAAGGAAGTGGCGCGTATCCCTACTGGAAATACGCCGTTGAGTGTGTTGATTACGCCAGATGAAAACTATCTGTTTGTGAGCAATAATGGGTTGAACGAAGACGGTACGAATAATGCGGTTACGGTGGTGGAAACGGCTACGCACCGGGTGGCCGCGACCATTCGGGCGGGGAGTGAGCCGCTGGATCTGGCGGTTTCACCGGACGGCCGTCGGGTATATGTGACGAATTCCACGGGGGGGAGTGTTTCGGTGCTGGATGCGAGTGGGCTGCGCGAGAGCCGCCGGATTTCTGTAACGACCTCCAGGGAAGGTCCATTTGGAATTGCGGTTTCACCAGATGGAAAGCGGCTTTATGTGACGGATATTGATGGGTCTCAGGTGGTGGTCCTGGATGAAGGGACCGGCCAGGCGCTTACGCGGATTAATGTGGTGGCTTCCCCCAGGTCGTTGACCATGGCTCCCGCGAGCAACCGGCTCTATGTAGCCGGGTTTGATGGCGGGATCTCGGAGATTGATACGGGAACAGACCAGGTGGTCCGGACCTTTTCTACCGGTACAGCCAGCATTTTTCGGGTAAAGCTTTCGCCAGATGGCAAGCGTCTGTACGCTGCGGACCGGCTCCATGCTCGGGTGCTGGTGATAGATGTGAGTACCGGGCAAATTGTTTCAACCTTGCAGGCCGGAGGGGTAGAAACAAGAGATCTGGCAATTTCGAGCGATGGCCACAGGCTGTACGTGTCCAACCAGGATTCTGACGATTTGGTGATCTTTGATACAAGAACAGGGCAGGTTGTTGGTGCATATGCCCTGTCCGATGGCCCCCGGGGCATTGCTGTGCGTAACCGACCGGTGTACCAGGTGGCGGTACTTGAAGATGCCATACGTGCTGATTTTAACGCAGATGGGCGGGTTGATTTTTCGGATTTTGTGTTGTTTGTTCGGGCATATGGCACCCGGATTGAGGACAATACGTTTGATGCCACGTTCGACCTGAACCGGAATGAACGGGTGGATTTCGCAGATTTTATTTTATTTGCGGGTGTCTTTGGTCAGGTGGTCAAACAGTAAGTTCGTTTGAATAAGATGTTATACGTACATGGAATGTTTTGTAACGTATCGGAAAAATGGTTTTGTTGGGTTTCCCGGAGGAGTGAGCCTGTACGCTCATCTACAACGGGGTTTGGGTGTATCTCTTGCAAGTGTGTTCCCATGGCACAGATTCTGCATTTGTGTCAGTACTCACGGGCTTGCAGCCAGAAGCTTTTTCGTGTAAGAGTTGTTCATGTCCACCAAAAGTCTTATGTTAGGGAGTCGCCGGATTCAGATTTCTCCTGAAAGACAGTTTAGACCGAAGCACTTGTTGTTTTTGCCGGGCCAGTCGGCTTGGTTCTTGGAAACGGGACGGGCGTAATGTCCACCTTTATGTTAATGGGGTTTGCTACCCTTGTGTTTCTGGTTCTTCTGCTTCTGGGCAAGACCTTGACGGCGATAGAGTTGCGCTCGTTGGAGCGAGACTTCCGCCAGAACCAGGCCCGGATTTCGGAGCTGGAAGAAGACCTGGAGACATCCCGGCGGAAATATTTGATTGCACTGAAGGCAGAGGGTGTGGCCAAGCATAAGACGAGTCAGTTAAGGACCCGGCTTACGTCGTTGCGGCAGCAGATGGAGCATATTCAGGCAACCCGGGCTCAGCAAGCCGCCCAGAAGGATCGGGAAAAGGGGCAGAAGCTGGAAGGTCTGGTTATGCACTTGCTGGGCGGCCCTTCGGTGCGTAAAGATAGCCAGTTCAAGCGGGTGATGAAGGTGATTGACCAGCTTGTAGACCTGGAGGGAAAAGGCAATAGCGAGGATTTGTTCGAAGCGATTCAGAAGAAGGTGAAAGAGATGGGACGGGAGGGGTTGCTTCGGGCTGCAGAAAAAGGTAGCATTTCTTTGCCGGTCGAAACGCCGGTATCTGAGACGCTCGAAACCAAATCTGAGGCAGAAGACCCCGGAGAACCACCGGTTCAAGCGGCTCCTCCGGCAACAGAAGTGAAACCGCAAAAGAAACAAGCTGCGGAGCCCGATCGTTCGGAAACGGAGCCTGAT
>JAQCGA010000635.1 GCA_027619145.1 bacterium
GCATTTGTTGAGACCGGTCCTGCGGCGGGGTGGTGCGTGTACCGTATTCGTACCATTGGAAGGGGGTTTGACCGCTGTTCTGCCTGGCAATAGAGAGCATCACTGCTACGGCATGTCGGCAGATGCCTTCTCCTTCATATCTGCACGCACACGCTGTTTTGATGGTGCTGCCCCGTCCCCATATTTTGACCGGATAGCGCTTGCGCCCATATACAATCGCATGGGCGGTTTCCCCTTCAATGATGAGGTTGCTTACACATCCGGACTGAAAGTACTCTTCTCCACGTGTATAGGAATGCGATGTGGAACGTGCATGGATGATGGCATCGTTGATTTCTGGAAGTTCCATGAAAAACCTCGTCGAATGGTGATAGATAAAGGGTCATTCTTACGAGAGGCATGATACGTTGTAAGCAGGGTTCTATCAAGCGGAATCAAGAATGGGTGGAGAGTTCGTTGGCGTAAGGAGCGGAACAATGTCCTCTTTTTTTTGGTACGATGCGGTACGGTTACTGGGCGCTTTGTTGAGTGCGGGTTTGCTGTGGGGTATTTTCGCTTCAGCCATGCGTCGGAAGGGAACGCCGGGACCGCTGGCGTTGTTGATTTGTGCCGGTGCGGTCTGGTACAGTGGAGAGGCGCTGAGGGTGTTGATTGAACTGGCGGTTCCGGGTTCGGTTTGGGCTGTGTATGTGACAGATTTGGCCTGGTTGGGGCTTTCTTTTTTGCCTTTCGCCATTCTGACCTCTGTGCTGATGTTTGTTCCGGAGGAAGAGTTGCCACTGGCTGTGCGGTTGAAAGACCGGTTGTTCTGGCCAACATTCCTGGTGGGTTGTACTATCTTTCTTTTGGGTTGGTGCAGTATTCCCAACGGACGGCTGGTATTTAGTCTGTACGCGATTGTTTTATTGGCGGCTTCGGCCTATTTGTGCGCGCGCCTTATGCGGCGGCCTCCATCTCAGGCGCACCGATTGTTTTACGCTCTTATCTCTCTTTCGCTGGCGGGTATTGCGGTTCTATGGGGGGTTGTGTATCCCCTGGGACTGGTTCATCGGGTAGGGGTTGGCCCGGTGATGGCGTTGGTACTGTTTTTGACACCCATTGTTCCGGCGTTTGTTCTGGGGTATTTTATTTATCGGTTTAGTTTTTTTCGAATCGTAGTGAATCCGGCGCTGCTTTATTCTGCTTTGACAGGGATTGTGCTCACGGTGTACCTGCTTTTTGTGCGCCGGGTAGCCAATGCGTTTGCGCAATTCGAGGCGGGTATTCGCACAGAAATTGTGGAAGCCGTACTGATTTCACTGCTGGTGTTTTTGTTTCAACCGGTAAAGAACCGGCTGCAGCGTGGGATCAACAGGTTGTTTTTTCAAGCGCGATACGAGTATCAACACTTGCTGAGGGAATTGAGCCAGGCGTTGAACGTACCTCTGGCCATTGAGGATCGGCTGAAGTCTGTGGTGGATGCCGTGGGTGCAATGTTGAAAACGCACCAGGTTACGCTGGTGCTGTTTGAACGGGTGGGCGGCCACCTTCGAGATGTACGGGCAATTGGGAGTGGTGGGTTAGAGGGATTTCCTCCTGAAGAGCCGGTTTTTGGCCGGGGGGATGTGGATCTGGCGGATCTGGAGCAGGTGGTTGGGTGGCTTGCCGTGCACCGGCGCTTTCTGGAACGGGGAGAGCTACACCGGTCTCTGGTAACGGAGGCGCTGGTTTCCCGGGGGATTCAACTGTGTATTCCCGTTCTGTACGAAGGTGAACTGGTGGGAATTCTTTGTCTTGGAAAGAAGAATCGGACGGTACCGTTTTCAACAGAGGAGATGGAGTTGCTGGAGACGTTATGCAACCAGGTGGGGTTGGCGGTTGAAAATGCGAAGCTGATTGAGCGGCGGTTGCAACTGGAGCGGCAGATGTACGAAGCAGAACGCCTTTCGTCATTGGGGATGCTGTCTGCGAGTATCGCGCACGAGGTGAAAAATCCGTTGAGTTCGATTAAGGCGATTACAACCGTGTTACGAGAAGAAGTGCGGGAGGACGAGGCAAAGGTAGAGGATCTGTCGATTGTTCTGGGAGAGATTGACCGGTTGAGTCGGGTGGTGGACCGACTGTTGCGATTTGCAAGGCCGGGAGATGTGGAGGTGGTACAGGATGTGGTATTAAAAGCGGTGCTAGACGACTTAGGTTTGATTTTAGCACATGAGGCGCAGCGTCACGGCGCGGAGGTTGTTATCGAATGTGATCCAGGCCTGACGGTTGCAGGGAACCTGGAAGATTTGAAAGAGATCTTTTTTAATTTAATTTTGAATGGGATTCAAGCGATGGAAGGGAGCACGTCCGGAGAAGCTGCGCGGCTTACGATTTCGGCTCGGTGCGAAGAGCGCGGGTTTGTGGAGGTGGCTGTGCAGGATACGGGGCCGGGAATTCCGGATGTAGCAATGGAGCATTTGTTTGAACCATTTTATACGACGAAGGTAACCGGGACGGGATTGGGGTTGGCCATTGTGAAGCGGGATGTGGAGCGAATGGGTGGTACGGTTTTTGTACGAAGTGACGGTGCAGGTACCACGTTTCTGGTTCGGCTTCGAGGAGGAAATGATGCAGGCGAAGATTCTGATTGTGGATGACGAACCTGCGGCCCGGCACGGGGTAAAGCGGGCGCTGGGCGCGATGGGTTGTGACCTCCTGGAGGCGGCAGACGGGGCCGAGGCGCTGGGGATGGTGGAGCGGTTTGATCCAGATCTGATTGTGTGCGATATCCAGATGCCGAAGCTGGATGGGCTGACGCTGACGAAGCAGCTTTTAGAGCGAGGGAATCCACCCCCGATTATTTTGATTACGGCGTATGGTTCAGAACGGGTGGCGGTGGAGGCGATGAAGGCGGGGGCATACGATTATTTGAGCAAGCCGTACGAGGTGGACGAGTTACGCTGTCTGGTTGAGAATGCGCTGGAGACGGTACGGCTGCGTAAAGAAAATACGGCCCTTCACGAGGAGCTTCGGAAGCGCGGTGGGTTTGGGCGATTGATTGGGCAGGGAAGG
>JAQCGA010000636.1 GCA_027619145.1 bacterium
CTCCGGCTGGCGGTTGGGCGATGACGATGCAGAGATTGAACGTTTGTTCGCGTTTCCCCCAGGCACTCTTTTGGGCCCCGGCACATTTCTTACCCTGTTTGGGGGGGGTGCACCGTCCGGCGTTCCCGGCTTATGGTTTGTGGATGACGGGCGGATTGGAGATGGTCTTTCAAATGCGGGAGATACTGTGATCCTGGTGTCTCCGGACGGAAGGGATACACTGGATGTCGCACATTATACGGGTTCTCAGAAAGGGGTGTCCCTTGTGCGCGAAGAGGGCGATTGGGTGTTGCACAATCGTCTTCCACGGAAAGACTCCTTTTCGCCCGGTGTTGCAGGTGCGAAGCTGGGGAGGATCAGGCTGGCTGTGGCACATGTGGAGATGGCTGCCGGGGAAAGCACCCAGTTGACTGCGTTGGGAGGGTTTGACGATGGTTCCGAAATTGGGGTGACGGAGGAGGTCACCTGGTCTTCAGACAATGAGTCTGTCGTTGAGGTCAACCAGGGCCTGGTAACCGGGCTGCAAGCAGGTAACGCCCAGGTGCAGGCTGGGTTCGTCGGGGTTGGGAGTGCGCGTGCTGCAATCACCGTTCTGAACCTGGTCGCGGTTGATTCAGCCGGGACAGGTGGTTTGGGAATTCCCATTGCAGAAGACACGACAGGAACCCTGCCTGGGGCCGTGGATGAGCCAGTAGAGAACCGGGCACCCGTTTTTGTCTCTTCTCCGGATACGGTCGCCCTTGCGGGCGTGGGATACAGGTACACAGTGCGCGTAGAGGATCCGGAAGGAGATTCGGCACACTTGCGTTCGCTGGAGCAGCCTGGTTGGTTGAATTTTGATGGAGAGTCGCTGGAGGGCGTTCCCACGGATGCAGAAATTGGCCTCTGGCGCGTGGTATTGGAGCTTACCGACGGACAAGAAACGGTTTTACAGCCTTTCGAGATCCAGGTCGTTGGGGAGCTTTTTGCGGAGGCCCCAGACACAATCGCGGTTGTAGGACAGACCTGGCGTGCCAGGGTGCGGCCAGACGTCTTTTATGAGATCCAGGTGGATGGTGGACCGATTCTGGATCGAGAAGCGCAGGCATTGATCTGGAAGCCGGTCCCGGAGGATGAGGGGGTGAGGTGGGTTTTGCTTGCAATTAGTGGTCCGGGTATGGCGCAGGTCGTCTGGAAGCTGGGAACACGCGTCCTGCCCGCTCCGCTGCTGAAGATTTCCGAAATTCTGGTTTCTGGTTTGGTGGGAGGTGAAAGACCTGGAGAATCGAGTCAGCAGTTTATTGAATTGCTCAATGCTGGGAGCACAGACGTGAACCTTTCCGGGTGGACCCTGGGGGATGATGATGGACAGCCATTCCGCTTTCCGAAGGGGGTAGTACTCCTTCCTGGAGAGAGAGTTACCGTACGGAGCGGTGGGGCCAGTGACCCTGCTGCAAATCTGTTTTCGGCTGGAGAGAAAATTGGGAATGGGCTTGCGGCATCCGATCGACTGCTCCTGGTTTCTCCGTCTGGCCCGGATACGGTGCTGGACGTAAGCTACGCAGGTGCAGAACCGGGTACATCGCTTGTACCGGATCCGGAGCGGCCGAACAGATGGGTGCTGCACAGCTCCATCTCAGACTGGCCTTTTTCTCCTGGAGAGGCAGAAGAGAGACGGTACGCTTCTCCAGCGTTTGCTGAAGAAACCATAGATTCTTCCTCGAATTCGCAGCAGAGCATTGGAGATCAGACCGCATCATGGGAGTTGCCCTCGCCGAATCCGTTTCATACCCGGACAACATTCGGGTTCCGATCTTCAGGCGGAAATGTGCAGGTCAGAGTATATAGTGCTCTGGGTCAACCCGTCCGCACCATGGTAATTGGCGCTTTGCCTACAGGCAGGCAGATGGCCCAATGGGATGGTCTGGACGATAAGGGCAACCCTGCGGCTACGGGGGTATATCTGATACAGATACGCACAGGCGAAGAGGTGCGTTGTGGGCGTGTGGTTCTCCTGCGCTAATGCAACCCTATTTCAGAACTGAAAGGAGGTGAATTTCATGTCACAGCCTGAAATTACGTTTCGACATGGTTCGTGCAGCGCCTCGGTATTCCAGAACGTTCAAACACTTTCAGGCTGTTTCGGCATGTTCCAGAATAGCCCTTTGTATCTGGACAAAAAACGCGATTCTGAGTATAATAACTCAGCCTGTTCCAGACTGGTTCAGCAACCGCATATTAGAAAAATATTAGAAAAAAGGAGCGACCGTGAGCCACGATGACTTTTATGAGAACCTGCGAACACGCTTGCAAGCCTGGAATGCGAGACACCCATCAAAGGAGGAGTTAAAGAAGGCGAATCGGAGCATTCTGCAACTCTTCTTTCCAGGTACCGTGGGCTTGATAGGGCCTCCGGAGCGCTCGTTGTCCAGAACACTTTGGGAAGACATAGAGTTCCCGTATATCGTAGAACCATTGTTCAAGGAAGATTTCTCCCAGCACTCGGTCAAAATACTCTCCAACGGATATGCCATGGGTGAATGGATATTTAAATTTCTGGATAGTGAGCATCATCCTTTTAGCATGGATTTCCTCAGCAAGTGTGCTGTCGCCGATTTGCTTTCTGTAAGACCGCCGGGTGTGCTGTTCTGCCTTATCGCTGTGGATTTTGAACCGGGGAAATTCTATCCTCCATACATAGAGTATTTGTGTCGCTTCTGGATGGCTTTTCGGTGTATTCTTTACCTTAAGCAGAAGCGGCTTCAGCATGGTATAGACAGCTTGTTGCTGGAATTGGGCTATGGTGAGAACCCCAAGGATTTGGAAAAGTCGTATAACGAACTCCAGTTGACTATAAAAGCGATCATCTCTAGATTCAGCGGAAAACGTGTGGATAAGGACACGTACGATCCAGAGGATACGTGTGAATTTGTGAACGACTTCATAGCGCGTGCGGTTGATGACATTAAGTGTGGTAGCCCCGAAAGTGTGTTCAGCGGGACCCTTAAGGGAGATTTTAGCGGGCAGAGCCTCCTGAACAACTACAAAG
>JAQCGA010000637.1 GCA_027619145.1 bacterium
AAAACCGGTTGGTCGCAGGTTGGCAAACCGGTCCGCAAACATGTTACAGTTGGTTTAAATTCAGCAATTTAGGGGAAGCATAATGCAATAATGGGAGGGGAAAGTCAAGAGAAATATCGCCCACAGAAGGGCCTGTAGGGATACAACAGATTGGACTCAGCGATCTGCCGGGGACGTGGCCAGCGTCTGCCGAATCCGGCTGAGAAAAGCCTGGAGGGATACATCAAAAGGATGGGATGACACAGGTTTAAACAACGCTCCATCCGGGAGTGGCGTCACACCGGCCTGGAGTTGAATGCGGGTCTCTCCTTCTTCTGCGGTACGAACCGGGTAACACCCCTGCCCCAGGCCCATGGGCCAGGGCAAACCGTAGCGGTCCGGACCCGTCAGAAACAGCACCGTCTCTTCTCCAGGTGAAAACCGTGGAATCCCGGGTACATAGGCCGTATGCCCATCTACCGTACCACCCGGCAGCGTAAGCACAATTTCTCTGCCCGGGGTTCCTTTCATGGATTCCATTACCTGGAACCGACTTCGCGTCAGAATCTGCCCGCGCTCTTCGTCCAAAAAACTTTCAATATCCATACACCGAACATACGCAATCGTCTGGGCGCGCACACACAAAGAATCGAAAGCAAACCGCACCACCGTGGTCGCCCGGGCCGGGCCGGCCATCATCGCAACCGCTGCAACTGCAACCAAAATCATTCGCACCAAAACCGCCTCCTCATATTGGGCTATTCTAATCCTACCCAATAAAACTCCCCATCTCCCATTTCGTTCCCTTCCTTACTGCAACACAAACCCCTTAAAATACACCTCTACAACCGGCGGTGCCATACCTGGTTTTCCGCCCATGATCACATTCAACTTGTCTTTAATCTCCGTCTTGAGCGCCTCGTGGTTTCCAGGCTCAAGCTGGCCAATGGTCTTGCTACGCAAAACATCGATCAACTTATCAGTAATCTTAGACGCCAGCTTCTTCTGATCGATCAACGCCTCTACATCCGGTGAAGAAAGCCCCAGATGGATGGTTGCGCTCAGAAAACGCAACCCCTCTGTACCGGCCGGATTGACAACAATAGCATCCAGCTTCTCGTACACCACCGCCACCTCGGTTGGAGCCATTTCCTTGACCTTCTCTTCCTTGACCTCCTCCGCCGCCACCTGTCCTTCTACTGCCTCAGGCGGTACCTCCGAAGGCACAAACCACCAGCTCGCCACGAAATACGCAATCACGATCTGCACCACCAGCGCCCCCCCAATCAGAGGCAGGTACTTCATCAGCGGGCTACCACCGCCGCCCTGGCCTTCTTCCTCCCCACCTTCCCCACCCAGGTCGTCCATGGTACCCAGCAGATCTTCATCAGCCATTGCGTACTCCTGGTTATCAAGTAAAAAAGGTAAGCGACGGTTCCTCCATTTTTACTTTTACCTTTTGCCTTTTACCTTTCTATTCATGATCGGCCGTTCCCCGCAAACCTCCACCCTGGCCCAGACTCTCCAGTACCTCTCGTGCAAGATCCAGAGCCGCATCCCGATCCGTCACCGTAAACTCAAGCTGAGCGTCCTCTACAACAGATAGCACTTTTTTAAAAGCCGGCCCGGGCAGGTACCCCATCTGGATCAAATCGTGTCCGGTAATCAAAGGCTCCGGCCGAATCACCTCCGGCTCCATCGTATCCAGCGTCTCCCGGCAAAATATATAATTGTCCAGGTTCCCATGACTCGCCAGGCAATCCAGTCGATGCAGCTCCAGGTGTTCTTCGAAACGTTCCGTGCGCAAAAAGCGTTTCAGCGTACTCTGACGCATCTCCCGCACATGTACAAACCGGTGATGGTCCGAAACCAGCCGCACAATATGCCTGCGCTGATCCGAAGAAAACCGCAGCCGATGACACAGATCTTGCGCAATTTCTGCGCCTGCACGGTCGTGCCCATTGAACCGAATCCGATCAGCTACTTCAAACGTAACCGGTTTTCCCACATCGTGCAACAGCACCCCCATGGCCAACTCCGCAGACGGGTGCCGCATCATCCCCAACAAAATCAACGTATGAACCAGCACATCGCCTTCCGGATGAAATTCCGGAGGCTGCGGTACGTCCACCATCCGTACCACCTCGGGCGCAATCTGTTCCATCAACCCGGTATCAATCAGCCAGCGCACGCCCAGCGGCGCTCCACCTTCGGTTAGAATCCGAACCAGTTCATCTCGAATGCGTTCCCGGCTCACCACTCCAATCGTATCGCTCAACCGACAAATCGCGTCAAACGTCTCCGGGGCGATTTGCCAGTTAAACCGGCACGCGAATCGAATGGCGCGCAACAGCCGCAGCCGGTCTTCCTGGAACCGTTTCCCGGCCTCTCCAATACAGCGAAGAATCCCCTGGCGCAGATCTGCCTGCCCACCCACATAATCCAGCACACGTGCTTCGACCGGATCGTAAAACATGCCGTTTACCGTAAAATCCCGGCGCAGCGCATCTTCTTTCTCACCCGTAAACACCACCCCGTCTGGGTGGCGTCCATCGCTGTACCCCAGGTCTTTCCGAAACCGGGCCACTTCGTAAGAAACTCCATCCAGCCGTACCAGCACCACCCCAAAATGTGCGCCCACTTCTTGCGCATGTGGAAAGATGCCGACCACCTCATGGGGATCGGCATCTGTCGCAATATCATAGTCCTGGGGATCTACCCCCAGCAGCATGTCCCGCACACAGCCCCCTGCCAGCAGGGCCCGGAACCCCCGCGCACGCAACCGTCGCACAATCTCAAGGGCTCCTTCATGCAGTGTATCCGTCAACTCATGTCTCCTGGGCAGGCACCCTTCGAATCCGAGCGCCCAATGCACGCATCCGCTCGTCAATTCGCTCGTACCCCCGATCGATTTGCGCAATATTGCTTACCACGCTCTCTCCCTCGGCGCACAAACCCGCAATCAACATCGCCATCCCGGCCCGAATATCCGGGCTGGACATCCGCTCGCCGTACAACTTGGACGGACCCACTACCACAGCCC
>JAQCGA010000638.1 GCA_027619145.1 bacterium
CAGCCGCAGTACGGTACGAAGTTGGAGCTGTTGCGGCGCAAAGGGATTGATGTAATTGTGGCTCTGGATACATCGCTGTCTATGCTGGCCGAAGATATGAAGCCCAATCGCCTGAAGCGTTCGTTGTTCGAAATTGAGGCGTTTATCGACCGGCTGGAAGGAGATCGGGTGGGGTTGGTGGCATTTGCAGGGAAGAGCTTCACGCTGTGTCCACTCACGCTGGATTACGGTGCGGCCAAATTGTTTCTGGATACGATTGATACAAATATTATTCCTGTGAAGGGCACAGCAATTTCGGAGGCCATTCGTACCGCCACGCGGGGGTTTGGTTCGCAGGAGCGCAAATACAAGGTGCTGGTGTTGATTACGGATGGCGAAGACCACGCGGGAGATCCGGTTGAGGCAGCCAGAGAAGCGGCCGAGGCAGGTGTCCGGATTTTTTCGGTGGGTGTGGGAACGCAAGAAGGAGAGCTGATTCCCGTACGCCAGAATGGCCGGGTAGAATATATGAAAGATCGACAGGGCAATTTTGTAAAGACACGTTTGGATGAGGCTGTGTTGCAGCAGATCTCCCGTGTGACGGATGGTGCGTACATACGGTCCCGGTCCGGTCGGGTGGGTTTAGAGGAGGTGTACGAACAGATTTCTCAGATGGAGAAGAAGGAGCTGGGGTCCCGGAAATACACGCAGTACAAACACCGGTTTCAATGGCCTCTGGCAGTTGCAGTGGCCTGTTTCTTGTGCGAGGCGCTACTGTCTGACCGGCGAAAAGAAAAGAGCGAATGGCGAGGCCGTTTTCAGGCGTAGTACATTTTTTGAGGTGGTGAGCGAGATGTCTCGATTCTGGATTTTGCTGCTAACTTTTCCACTACTCGGTTTTACTTTTCTGGACCCCGTTGCCCGTAAAAACGATCAGGGCAATCGGTCTTTTGAAGAAGGAAAGTACGAGGAGGCACTTCAGTTCTACCGGGATGCACAGGTAGAAAATCCGGAGGCACCGCAGTTGCGCTACAATGCAGGGGACGCGCTGTATAAGCAGCAGGATTATGAGCAGGCCCTTCAGGAGTTTGGGCGCGCACTGCAGAGCAAGGACGGAGGTATGTTGGCGCAGGCATATTACAATATGGGCAATGTGTATTTCCGTCAAGAGAAGTTGCAGGAGGCAGTAGAAGCCTACAAACGTTCTCTGGAAATTGATTCGAGCGATATGGATGCAAAGGTGAACCTTGAAGTAGCTCTGAAAAAGCTGGAAGAGCAGAAACAGGATCAGCAGGACAAAGATCAGCAGGACAAGGATCAGCAAGACAAAGATCAGCAAGACAAGGATCAGCAGGACAAGGATCAGCAGGACAAGGATCAGCAGCCGGGGGATCAGCAGGATAAGGATCAGCAGGACAAAGATCAGCAGGACAAAGATCAGCAGGACAAGGATCAGCAGCCGGGGGATCAGGATCAACAGGAGCCTCGGAAAGCCGGAGAACTGACCCGTGAAGAAGCGCAGCGATTGCTGGATGCGATGAAGGACCGGGAAGCGGAAGCACAGAAGCGCCGCCGGGTTCGTCTTTCGGGGCAGACGTACAACGGAAATGAGTGGTAGGTATGGTGAGACGTCCGGTTGGTATTTTTTATTCCGCGTGGTGGATGGGATTTTTATGGCTCTTGCTGAATTCGGGAATGGGAGGGGTTTGCGCGGAAGTCTGGGCGGACGAGGTAAACGTGCAGGCCTCGGTGGACCGTACCCGGGTGCGTGTGGGGGATACTTTTACGCTCACGGTTTCTGTGCAAGGAGAAGGTCAGGCAAATACGCCCGAATTGGATCTTCCTAACGGGTTTAACGTGGTTGGCAGTGCTTCGTCCAGTTCTACTTCGATCAGTATTGTGAACGGGCAGATGAGTACAGCGCGGACTACGTCTTTTGTTTTTAGTCTGGAGCCCACACAGCAGGGTGCTTTTACGCTTGGCCCCGTACGGGTTGTATCTAATGGAAAAACGTATAAGTCTGCTCCAATTCGCATGGAGGTGGTGGCCGGGGGTGGGGCACCCCAGCGCACGCGCCCGGCTCCTGGGCAAAATGTTTCGTCCGAAGACCTCCGGCAGATTGAAGAAAATCTCTATATTCTTGCAGAAACAGATAAGAAGCAGGCGTATGTGGGCGAACAGGTAACTCTGACCTACACGCTGTACACGCGGTTCAATTTGCAGAACGTGCACTATGGAAAGCAGCCCACTTTTACAGGGTTCTGGGCGGAAACAATTTTTGATGCACAGCGACTGGATCAACGGCGGGAGATTGTGGATGGCCGGGCTTTCAATGCGGCACGGTTAAAAGAAGTGGCGCTTTTCCCCACCTCGCAAGGCAGGCAATCCCTGGAGCAATTGGAAATGGTCTGCGATATTCCTGTGCAGTCGCGCCGCCGGAGCGTATTCGACAGGGATGATTTTTTTAGTTTTGATCCATTTGGACAATCGAGGCAGGTTACGGTGCGGTCCGAGGATATTGGATTGGACGTGCTTCCTCTGCCTCCGGGAGCGCCTTCTGAATTTTCTGGTGCCGTGGGGCAGTTCCAGATTTCGGCCAGTGCTACACCTGTGCAGGTTCGGCAGGGCGATCCGGTTTCACTGAAGATAGCGGTTTCCGGGACGGGGAACTTGGGTGCGGTGTCTCAGCCAGTGCCTGCTTCAGAGGATGGATTTAAGTTATACGATCCGAAAGCTTCCGTAGAGACGGAGACGCGGAATGGGCGTGTTGGTGGACGCAAGCTATTTGAATATGTGGTGATTCCTCAGGTGGCTGGAAAGATAGAGATCCCGGCGTTCAGATTGGCTTATTTTGATCCGAATTTGAAGCGATATCGAACTGTGGAGACGGAGGCGGTTTCGCTTGTTGTTACGCCCGGAGAAACCGAGCAGGTTGCGGCGGTACCCGCATTGAGTCGGCAAGAAGTTCAGGTTCTGGGGAAGGATATTCGACACATCAAGCCGGATTTGAATGTGCTGGAAGATCAAGGCGGTGTGTTGT
>JAQCGA010000639.1 GCA_027619145.1 bacterium
CAAAAATGGGCCCCAGATGCAAGGTGAAGCCCAGTGGGGTCGCCGGTAGAAAGTATCCGGTGTATTGCGTAAAGTCCACCCAGGGTATGGGTATGAGCTGGATGGGTTGTTCCATGAAGGCACCGGTAATGGCCGGAACGGCCACGTAGAGTGCACCCCATACGACACCGATCACGGCGCCAATACTGAAGACGCGCCATTTCCAGGTGTACTCGCCGCTGCTTTCTTCGGCCAGGGCCATTGCACCCTGTGCGGCAATCGGCGCAAAGGGGAAGGGAAGTTTTTCGTAATCGGATGTGAGGCGAAAAAGGACGTAGCTGGCCGTGAACCAGGCAATGCGGGCCATAATAAAGCCGAGCACCAGGATGGAGATGGGCCAGATCCAGTCTTCGTGGAAAAAGGTACGTTCGATGAGGGCTTCGGAATCTGGAGAAGGTGCCCACCAGTAGGGAATTAATTTGGAGATGCCAAATTGTTTGGCCGCAGGAGACTGGACAAAATACTGATGCCAGAGCAAACCTTCGAAGGCGTTGGTTTCCCGCGTGACGAGGGCACTTGTGACGTAATAGAGGAGGTAGAGTTCCTGGCGCTTGAGTACGGTAAAGGACCGCTTGGCCAGTTCGAGGAAGAGGATGATGGTTACCCATTGCGCTGCTGCGCCAATGGAACCGCCAATCATGAGTTCCAGGTAGATGTTGCCCGGGACCATGATGATGGAAACGAAGAGCGCCCCCAGAATGGTTTTGGAATTGAAACCTTCCTCAAAGTGCTTGGGAACTTCTAGAAGATCCCGGTATTCTTCAATTTCTTCAAACTGGGTATTTTTGCCCTTGCGAAAGAGATTGGATAGTCCCATGGGAGTCCGTATTCGGAATTTTGAATGAAGGATTTGGAAACGCAGGCCGAAATTATACAACAAAATCTGAGGTTTGCAAGTACAAAGTGTAGCCCGGCAGGGTTGGATGTAAAAAGGCTGATCTACTTGATGCCAAATATCCTGAAAAGGTGTCTATCAGGCGTTCTGCACCGGTTTCGAGGCCTGTGTATTTTCTGCAAGTATTTTCTGGCCTTTCTCGCGGTAGCGCTTTTTCCCTGCTGGGTCTACGGTTCGCCAGATGAGGAATTGTTTTCGCAGGGTGTTTACGAACCCCTGGTTTACACGCCGCCAGGAAGCCGCGTCGCCGGAGAGCCGGTCGATGGTGAGGGACAGCGTGTACATGTTGAACTCGCCGGTGGGTTCGGCTTCGAAGCGGATGACCTGACTTACACCCAGGTCGTAGGGGGCCAGCCAGACGGTGGTATCAATCAGATACCCTTCTCCTCTGGGGGTTTCTTTTGAGCCCAGCACGGCACCGTCTGTGTAGAAGGTACCCAGGGCTTCGCCACTGTGGGACTGGAAGTAATCTACCAGAAAGACAGAGAGACCAAACACATCTGTGCCTCCCACAGTAAAGGGAAATTCGAAGTGCCAGCGGTCACCGTCTGGATCGGGGATTTTCCAGCGTCGAGTGACATCAGGCACGGCCATACGGGAAGCCTGGCGGGCAGGGTAGAGCGTAGAAAGAATGACCACGACCATGACGAGAATAGAAGACGATACAGCCGATAGCGCAGAATAGTTGAGTGTGATGCCGGTAAGCCAGCCCTGCCAGAGTAAGAGTTTGGCCACGCCCTGTCCCATCAGATACCCGCCCACGGTACCCAGCACGGCGTACACGCAGGCTTCTGCGATGAAGAGAAAGGAGATGTGGACCGGGGCCAGGCCTACGGCAGAGTAGATGCCAATTTCACGGAAACGTTCGTACACCGAACCCATCATGGTATTGAGGACGATGAGGGCTGCGATCAGGATGGGTACAAACAGGTTTCCCAGGCCGCGGAAAGAGGTATTTCCTAGAGAGCTGTACACGGATACCCGGATGTTGCCGGTTGCATCGGGAATGCCCGCAAAGAGGATTACGGAGAGCCGCGAGAGGAATGCTTTGACCTGAGCGGTGATATCCACGCCCTCGTGGAAGCGGATGGCTACAGATTGCAGGGGGCTGCCTACTTCACGCAAGAGTCCGTATGGAATAATGAGAATGTTGTCTGGATCAATATGTTCAAAAGGGAGAATTTCTACTTCCGGTTGTTCCAGTCCCTGTTTTTCTCGGGTTTCCTGACTGGTCATTTGGGCGATGGCTTCGTCATCGGTTAATTTAAAGTCTGCGGGACTGAGGGTTTCGCCGTCCAGATCCGGAATTTGTCTGAATTTTTCCGAGTCAATGATTCCAATGACGGTGAGTTGTTCCCCAAAGAGCCGGATGTGGGTTTTGCCCACCAGGCCGGGATCTATGCCGAGCAGGTTGGCCATTTTTTCTGGCAAGATGCAGGCGGATTCCCCCTCTTGAAACCACCGACCGGTTTTCAGGCTGCGGTCCAGGCCGGTTACCTGGGTTTCTTGAGGCGTCATACCCAATACGCCCAGCGCGTTGGTAGAACTTGTTTCGGAACTGACAGGAATTTTCTTTTTTTCTCGGGTATAATACCAGCTTCGCGGAGCCACCACACCCATGTCTTTGAAATGGGTTTTTGCATAGTCGAACACGACTTCTTCCAGGGATCCCCAGAATTTGCTGCGTACCAATACACCAGGATAGGTGCCTTTTGTTTCTCGCGTGATCTGGTGAAATTCCAAGGCGGATTTGATGGAGGTGAATGAGAGTACGGTGAAGGTGAGCAGAAGCAAGGTAATGAACGTGAGCCAGGTGCGCAATTTGCGGCGCTTCATGTTGGCAATGCCCAGGTGGAAGGCGGCCACCGAAGCGCTGATACGGCCCACGTCGGTTTCGTGGAGGAGCACCTCGGCGGTACGCAACCGGCGCATGTTTTCGTTGAAGCGGGAAAAGATGAGAGAAATGACGAAGATGGCCAGGGCCAGGATGACGAACGCCAGCAGGATGACAAACGGATTGGAGAGTTCAAATGCGGGGTGTACTCGAGAAAGAAACAGCCAGCTGACTACGAAGATGC
>JAQCGA010000640.1 GCA_027619145.1 bacterium
AGTCCCTCCCCCTATCCCCGTTGGTTTCGAGTGGGTTGCCGGCCTGGGGTTCTTCGGGTACGGAGTTTACAAGCTTCTCCAAAACAGGAAAACCCAGGACAGTACATAATTCTCCGTTCCAGCTACAAATCTGCATTACCTGCCCATGAACGGTTTCAGAGCAGTTACATACGCCCGGCATACAGCCTCATTCTCCAGGCCCGGGTACGCTCCAGACATGTGCGTCACAAACCCGTCAAACCCAATCTCCCCCAGTGCACCGAACACCTCTTCAAAATCCACACCCAGCGGATCGCCTGGCAACACCGCTACAGGCTTTCCATCTTCCCGCTTGTAGTTCTGCACACACACCGTAAAAATCTTCTCTCCTAACACCCGAATCGCTTCGGCTCCTTTCACTTCCGCCTGTTGCAAAATCAGGTGCGACGCCTCAAAGTTCAACCCAAAATTCTCCCGGCCAATCTTTTTGAACAACGTCAGGCAGTTCGGCACCGTATCGTGCAGCGTACTGTCATGCAACTGCGGACACACACGCACATCGCGTTCGGCGGCGTAATCACACACCTTCTGCATCCACGAAATCTCGGCCTCATTACGAACCGAAGGCTGAATATGCCGGCATCCCAACCGTATCCCATCATCCACCAGTTTACACATTGCCCGATATCCGGTCTCATCCGCCGCAGTTCCACCCATTGCAAATGAGCAGACTGCGTTATTTTGCTCCAGCGCCTCGGCCAGACGGTCTACCTGTTCACCTGACGTCCGTTCATCCAGTTGCCCTGGGCGCAAGGTAATCCCATCGTATCCCACCTTCTTCGCGAACTGGACAAACGCCTCCGGCTCCAGTTCAAACTGGTCGCGGGTACCGGAAACCGTAAACATGCGTGCGGACAGACAGAGCTGCATAAAAATCCTCCTCGGGTTCAGTATACAAATAAGATGATCTCGACCTCTGGCTGTAATATAAACGATCAAACGCAACCTCGAAAACAGAAACTCGCCTCAATACAAAAGGGCCGACGCATTGTGCGTCGGCCCTTCACTCTTTCAGGATGGAATTCATTCCCAAAACAATGCGGATTCGCTCCCCGCGTGAAGATTGCAAACTCGCCTGAAATCACTCTACTGAAAAAACAATCAACTCTTTCTTCTTTTTCACATTGAACACGCGTCCGGTCACTTCATCCACTTTATAATCCGGTTCTTTGTCGTCCAGCAACACCTGCCGTTCCGTTTCTCCGGTATCCAGGATGACCCCCACAATCCCCGCTCCTTTTTCTTCTCCTTCTTCTATCTCGGTCAAAATATATGCGTACCTCTTCGTAGCTTCTGTTGCAGAGAATCTCTTCCCGGCTACGGCCTCGTAATTTCCAATGGCCTGCCAGCGATCTGCATTGGCCCACCGGTTTGTACTGGAGCCATACGCGCTATTCGTCGCACGATTGGTCGCCTCTGCATAGGCAAATGCAGACACCGCGCCCATGGCCAGTTTCGACCATCCAGACACACCGGGTGCCTGGTATTTTGCAGACCACACAATGCTCCGATTTACAGGATCAAACGCAAGCAGATGTTGCTTTCCGCGCACAACAGCAATTCCTCCTTGCTGCATTGAAATAGCCACCGGGTGGTCACCTTTATTGCCTCCACCCCGCAACCCTCTCAACCCCCCCATCTTGAACTTCAAAGCTTTCCCCGCCACACCCTTCGCACCCATTTTATCTTTGAACTCCAGCTTCTCTTTAAATACTTCCTGGGGTTTTTTATCCCGGTTGGTTGCATCCAGGCCAATCAGGTTCTTAGCGTCAGCAATCAAGACCAGACCCGCATCTTTCAGCACAACCATATTGGTAATGCTATCTTTCGCATCATCATACTTCCAAATCGTCTCCCCTGTACTCTTGTCCACGGCAGCTACACCCAGTGGCTTTTTTAGATCCCACTCTCTTTTCATTCCGTCGTAGAAATTGCCTCCCGTCCGGCATAACAAAACCTCGCCCATCGAGGCCACTTCTGCAACCGCCCCACCGAATTTCTTTTTGGACTTCCACATCAACCCGCCAGAATTTTTATCAATTGCCCGGATCTCCCCCTTGGCGGATGTATAGATCACCTCTCCATCAATCACCGGCTGCGCATTTGCCCGCTTCAGATTCTTCTCCGTTACGTCATACTTCAACCCCCAGACCAGACTGCCCGTACCCAGATTGTAGCGGTGCAACCCTGCGTATGTAAAATAAATCGCGTCCCCCTCCACCACCGGCGGCTGGTGCCCGCTAAGATCGTATTTGGCAAACCACTTGCCAGATCCTTCGGCAATGGTCAGATCCACCTTCTCTTCAAACTGGGACTCCCAGACCACATCCCCTGTGCCCAGATCCAGAGCAACCAGACCCAGCTTCTCTTTCGGCACAGCAAAAGGAGTTGTCATCAACAGCACAAATCCCTTCGAGGGAATCGGCACGGCGTCTACCCCCACACCTTTTACCGCATCTGTTTTCCAAACATCTTCACCCGTCAGTACGTTCACGGCATGCAGAGTCGTTTTGACATTAACTTTCCCTTCCACCTCGCTCACCAGTAGAAAAGGCGTTCCCTTGATCTCTTCTACATTGAACTCGGGGATTTTAGCAAGGTCCTCTCGGCTCCAGGCCACCTCGCCCACTTCCGAATCGAAACAATAGATTCCGTTCTCCGTTCCAACCAGAAAATTGCCCACATCTGTAACTCTGTGCCACTGCACATCTTTGTCAAACTTATGAGACCACAATTGCGAACCCGCATAGACGGTATTCGCCATACCCAGAAAACCTGAGAAAAAAACGGCGAGCCAGATCCCTCGAAAAGCCATTCTTGTAAACATCATTCTCCCTCCTTGCTTCTCAATACGGATGCAAAATATCCACTCCCCGACAATGGCACGGAATCCTGTCTTCTACACCTGAACCGTATTCTCCCTCTCCCCATGCTTCCAGACACAAACGGGGTACCCACGTGGG
>JAQCGA010000641.1 GCA_027619145.1 bacterium
CGCGTGAACCCCTGATCTGGGACTCATAAACCCCCAGAATCATCTCTAGAGCCGCAACCGCATCCCGTCCACTCGAAAGCGGATCCCGGTCTTCTTCGATTGCATCCATCAAATCCAACACCGCCCGGCGGTTCCCATCTCCCAACGGCACCATCTCCAGGTCCACAACCTCCCACTGCTGCGAGGTATTCTCCGGCGCCCAGAGGCCGTGCGGGTACAACCCAACAGCAGTTGGCGCTCCGTCCCGCAGAACAAGTCTGCCGTCTTGCCCAACAATTTCCATGCCATACGACTTCCCGCTCCCAGGCTGGTTTGCGCGCGAAGTAAAAAAACCGGACACACCACTGCAAAAAGAAAAATAACTTTCAATACAATCTCCCGCAATCAGCCCAATTGGCTCCCCGGCTTCCCGTACATCTTTCGGGCCAATTTCCTGCCCGTTCGCCCTGACGTGCCCAGACATCCAGTCCACATCTCCAACAAAAAAGCGCATCAGATTAAACAGGTGCGTACCCAGCACCATCATGTCCTCGCCGCCCCCTCGACGGTCTTGCTTTCCCCGGGCATAGATCGACTGTACCGGACCAATACAACCATCATCCAGCATCTTCTTGATGGCCCGAACCTGGGGAAGATACACGGCCTGATGTGCTACTGCAATCTTCACACCTGCCGCATCCGCCGCCGCTACCAGTCGATCTCCAACCTCCAGACTGGCTGCCATCGGCTTCTCGCAGTACACGTGGCACCCTGCTCCAATACAGGCCAGCACCATCTCCTCGTGGCAATCCACCCATCGAGGGCCTACCGTTACCAGGTCCAGTTCTTCAGCATCCAGCATTTCCTGGAAATCTCCATACGTACTCGGTGCGTCCGTCTCCCGGGCCACCTTCTCCCTCCCCTCCCGGTCCACATCTGCAACGGCAACCACCTTCGCCCGTCCAGATTGCACCAGCCCCATATGCAGATTGTGTCCATATCCTCCACCAGCTGTCCGCCCAATCACACCGGCCCGGTATATTCTGGCTGCTCCCATCATGCGACCTTTCTAAGGAATCAGTACTACGCCCAGTGCATCGTTCGGGCGCTGAATCAAGTCCTCACACGCTTCTGGAGCATCGTCGAGGGCTACCCGGTGCGTGATCAGCGGCTCTACGTTCAACCCACCCGTGGCCATAAACTGCAGGCATTCTTCCAGGTTGCGCTTTGTGGTCCACTGCATAAACACCGGAGGATAGTCCGCTCCGTGCTCCCAGGCCTCATCGTGGTACCCCGGCCCCGTTCGCGCGGCACTTCGCACGTCCAGATTCCCCAGCCCGGAAGCGAACTGGTGCTCAATTTTCGCTCCTCCCACAATGACAATGCGGCCCATCTCATGCAGATCAGGGGACACCTTCATCAACTTCACCAGCATCTTGAATGCTGGCGTTCCATCTCCACCGAACGCCAGAATCGCCCCATCCATTCCGTATCCACGGGTAAAAACCTTGGCCACCTCTACAGGGTCTTCTTCGGATACGTTCACCGCACGGCCCACACCGCAGGTACGCGCAACCTCCAGCCGGTTCGGCAGCCGATCCAGAGCCATCACATGACAGCCCGACAGACGCGCCCACTGGCACGCAAACTGACCCACCGGCCCCATGCCCACAACCGCTACGAACTCGCTCAAGCCCAGTTCTCCCCGGCGGACAGCATTCAGTCCCGTACCCGCCAGGTGAACCGATGAAGCATGATCAAAACTCACCGCATCTGGAATGGGTACTGCCATATTCCGAGGCACACAACCGTGCGTGGAATGCTGGGCATATCCGCCGCCCATACACGCCACCCGTGTACCCAGCGGAATATCCTCGCAACCTTCACCCTGCTCAATCACCACCCCGGCATTGGAATAACCAAAGGGCCGCGGCGGCGCGTCGGATGGCTTCTCACGCCGCCCCTTCACCCCGCCCAATTCTGTCCCCGGACTAACCATACTCGCTTTTACCTCAACCAGCAACTGCCCACGCTTGGGTTGAGGAATGGGTTCTTCAATCACAGAAATTCGTCCCGCTCCATCAATTGCAGCTACCTTCCGCACGCCCTTTGCCATATCCTCACTCCTTTGGTCTGATCATCCTCAAGCCAACACTGGACACGTTCAATAGGTATGTACCCGATGCCCCTGCGGCATAAACCAGATTGCATCCACCGCCAGCCCCAGCGCAATCAAAAACACGTAGCCAATGAGCAACCCAATAAAAAACGGTCTGGTCCGGCGGTAAAACGTTGCCCCAACAAATTTCAACAGAATATATTTAATGGCCCAGGCTAAAAAAATCGTAAACGCGGTCAGATGGGAAAGCGCGGACCCGGACAGGGCAAATCCGATCGGGTGAAACGGCCACCAGGTGAATCGATAGCGCATAAACGTCATCAGCGCCATTGCCACCGCCCCAATACCGAAAAAAGCGTAATCATTCTGCTCCATGGGTTTGGGAGATATAATATCGCTCACCGCCCCCTGGAATCCAGCCTGTCCAGCACGAGTCACCAGCCAGTTCGGCTCAAAATTGTATCCTCCTACCGTGTACCCCAACCATACCACATACAACGTAGATGTGACCAGCCCAACCACAAATGCTGCGCAAATTCCCCAGAACAACCGCCGCTTGCCCTTCGTGATAAAATCGCCCAACCGGTTGGCGTGCATTCCATGCGTAAACATGGTGCCTTTAAAGTGACTCAATGCCACGCCCGTAGGGTAAAACAGCGCGTGGGTAGCCGCAGGAATCGCTTTTGCGCCCCCGAACAGGGCCTGTGCCAGGCTGCCGGCAGAGGTTGGCGAACTCAAAAAAACCAACCCAGAATCTGCCAGAATTTTCCCCACCGCCAGATACACCAGAAACATGGTGGGGATCATCACCAGAATCACACCCGTATCCATGCCTGCATTCCACAACCAGGCCACGGTATATAAAACCCCAACTGCCAGCCCGAGGAATGCCCCCCGATAGGT
>JAQCGA010000642.1 GCA_027619145.1 bacterium
CCTGGGTTCGGACATGTGTCTTCCTCCTCGCCGGATTCCTGATTATCGCCTCTCCCTATCTGTTCTTCCTCAGGTCCGAAACCGGCTCCTGGCGTCTGAGTGGAAAAACCGAAGGCGTTTTGCTCTGGTCACAAGCAGTAGGCAGCCGCAATATGGTCGCCGCCGTAGATGCACTCCATTCGCAGGGCGACCGTCCGCCCGCCCGAATTTCCCCGCTGGCCTTTGCCAAACGGGGCATCATGAACCTGCACCTCTTTGACAAATACATCCTCAGAGACCTTTTCCCCTCCCTGGTCCTGGTTTTCGTGGGATTCGGCCTGGCCGCCATGCCGCTGACACGCCCCGGCCTGTTCCTCCTTTCCGGCATTTTGCCATCTCTGGCACTCCTCTTTTTTAACGCAGATGCCCGGCTGCTCCTCCCCCTGTCCGCTCTGGGAGTTCTCTGGAGCGCCCACGGCATCTCCTGTGTCTCTGTCCGGATCGCCGAAAAAATCGGCCCCCTCCGCTGGATACGCCCTGCCGTCCTGGGGGCCGTCCTTTTCAGCTTGCTTCCTTATACCCTTCGTCCCTATTATCGACCAGACGAAAACCGTGCGTACCGCCAGGCCGGCGAATGGCTCAAAGAACACCAGAAAGGCTCCCTGGCTGTCATGTTCCGCAAACCCTGGGTAGCGTATTACGCTGAGGCCACCTCCGTGGCTCTTCCACTGGGCAATGCAGAAACGGTACTGGAATACGGCCGAACGCACGGAGCCAGCCACCTGGTGGTGGACAATCGAGTCATCCCGAACCTTCGCCCCGAACTGGTACACCTCCAAACCTCATCCTGCGCCCCAATGGGCCTGGATCACCTCAAAACATTTCAGGACCCGCCTACGGGCACCCGCGTCCTGATTTACCGCCTCTCCGATCCCGGTGCTGGCTCTCCGGGAAGGACTCCGCCATGATCGAACTCTTGCGCCGCCTGCGCCAAAAACTAATCGGCATCGGCCACACTGGCGATTTCTGCCGTTCGCTCCATTTCAGAAAATGCATTCAAGACCTTACCATTCACCGCGCACTGGATGCCGGATGTGGAGATGGATGGTATTCCCTCTATCTGGCAAGCAAAAAAGGCGCACGCATAGACGCCTATGACCTGGACCCGGACCGAGTCAGCGACCTGAAAAAACAGGCAGCCAAACAAAACCTGCCAATCACCACCAACGTGGCAAATCTGGTTACCTTTTCTCCGGCTGGAGAGTACGACCTGGTGGTATGCGTAGATGTCATGGAACATATTCCAGAGTACAGGGCCGCCCTGAACACCCTATGCAGTTCCCTGAAACCCGGTGGACACATCTTTCTACACACCCCTCGGGACATCCATCGCTCCTACGTGGGCGTTGAAGTGGACAATCCGCTGCACGTGCGCGAAGGTTTCAGCGCTGAACAATTCACCCAGGATCTGGCCGAAAACGGATGCCGCGTAACCCGCGCAGTCCACACGTTTGGCCCGCTGGCCAGTACCGTATGGGAACTGGAACTGCGCCTCGGTCGGGGAAATCTATTCGCACGTTCCTTCCTGTCCATCGTATTTCCCATCTTCAAATTGCTCATTTGGATAGACAGTCTGCGTTCACACCCGGCAGGAAATGGCCTTTGTGTATTTGCAATCAAAGAATCTGCCTGACAATGAGTTACCGCATATACCTTGATGCAGAACCAGGAAAAAATCCATGCGTATCCTCGATTTAGGATGTGGCCAAAAAAAATTCCCTGGCGCAATCGGTGCAGACCTGAACCGGCGGAGCCACGCGGACGTCATTTGTAACCTGGCTGGCTTCCCCTACCCCTTCCGGCCCAACAGCTTCGACCACATTGTTTGCGACAACGTCGTGGAACACCTGGAAGAAGTGGTCGCCGCCATGCAAGAAATCCATCGCATCCTCAAGCCGGGCGGCGACGTTCTGATCTTATCTCCCCATTTTTCTTCCGATGACAGCTACGCAGACGTCACCCATCGCCACAGCTTTTCCATCCGCGCATTCGACGAATTCCTCGCCCAGGTCTCCGTATTCGATTACTACGTTGCTTTTAAATTTGAACCCCTCGAGCGCAAGATTGTATTTGGCCGTTTGAAACGAGTGCTCGGCATCGAGTGGCTGGCAAACCGCTTCCCCCGGATGTACGAAACCCACCTGGCGTTTCTCTTTCAGGCCCACAGCATCCGGCTCAGACTCAGAAAGATTCCGTAGCCCATGCCTGCCGCCACCCCAATTGCGTACGTAGAGAACCTCTCAGAGATTATAGGCGGAGGCCCCCTGAGCCTGCTCACCCTTCTCCACAACCTGGACCCGGCGCAGTACACGCCCGTGGTAATCTTCTACACGCCCGGTGGTCTCCCAACCCAGCTTACCGAGGCCGGCATTGAAGTTCATGTCATCCCCAGAGGACGCGGATGGGCCCTGCCTCTGTCCGTATGTCAACTCTCCGGGCTGTTCCGGAGAAGGGGCATCCACCTTGTACACGTCAACAGTCTGGACCTCCGCGCAGGCCTTGCAGCCCAATTGGCCCGCGTGCCCTGTGTAGGACACCTCCGCGTCATCTTTCCGTTTACCTGGATCGACCGGCTCTTCGTGCGGCTTTCTACGTGTGTCATTTCCGTATCCAACGCCGTCCGAGACAGCTTTTGCGAGCGCCATCCAGAGCTGAAAGCTCGGTTTACAACCATCCCCAATTCCGTTTCCCTAACAAACCTGGAGCCCCCAGCAGATATCCGAAAAGAACTGGGCCTCTCTCCAACAACCCCGCTGGTAGCTTCCGTTTCCCGCATTGATCCCTGGAAAGGCCTGCCAACCTTTGTGGAAGCCGCCGCGCAAATCCGCGCACGCCTCCCCGAAACCCGTTTTCTGCTTCTCGGAGACTCAGATCCAGCGGACCCCGATACGGTCTCTCACGAACAAGACCTTCGTCACCGTGTATCCGAATTGGGCCTGGACGATGTCTT
>JAQCGA010000643.1 GCA_027619145.1 bacterium
TGGATGCGATTCGGAAGTTGATGGAGATGGCGGCAGAACTGGGCGCTGTGGGGCCGATTTCGGTGCCTATTTTTAACCGGATGGAGCGGTTGCCGGATCTTTCACCGTACCGATCTCGGCACGAACTGGAGAAGGAGTTGCTGGTTCATCTGCTGGGCGAAATTGGGACGCACGGTGAAGCGGTGGGATCGTGTTTGTTGTTGGAGCCGTTGAATCGGTACGAATCGAATGCTCTGGTGGATATTGAAGAAGGGGCGGAGGTGTGTCGGGTGGTGGGGAGTCCGGGGGTTCGGTTGATTGCAGATTTTTTTCATATGCAGATTGAGCAGCCGGATATCCCGACATCTTTACGGGCAGTGGCAGATGTGCTGTCGCACTGTCATCTGGCGGATAGTACGCGGAAGGAGCCGGGGTCGGGTTCGCTGGATTTCAGGCCGGGGTTTGCGGCGTTAAAGGAGATTGGATACGACGGTTATATGGCACTGGAGTGTGGGTTGACGGGACCGGCAGACGAGGTGCTTCCGTCGAGTGTGGAGTATTTGAGGGCGTGTATAGAAGGGTGAGTTCCGGATATCGATATGAATTAAGGAGGTTGTGTGATGGCGAAGTACGAGTGGGTGTGTATTACTGAAAAGGCAGCGTTTGCGGGGCGAGACGGTGCGGGTGCGCTGACGTTTCGGGACAAGATGTGGTTGCTGGGGGGATGGAACCCGAAGGATAAGGTGAATTTTCCGGATGTTTGTAACAGCGAGGTGTGGTCTTCCAGCGATGGGGAGACGTGGGTAGAGGTGAACGAGCGGGCACCGTGGGAAGGACGGCATACGGCGGGGTATGCGGTGCATGATGACAAGATGTGGATTGTGGGCGGAGATGGAAACCAGGGGCGTTATCAGAATGATGTGTGGTTTTCAGAGGATGGGGTGCAGTGGCAACCAGTGAGCGACAGCGTGCCGTGGGGTCCACGGGCGTTGCACCATACAGTGGCGTTTGATGGAAAAATTTGGGTGATGGGTGGACAGACGGTTCCGCAGTTTGCAAAAGAAGAAGAAGCTTTCTACCAGGATGTGTGGAATACGGAGGATGGGAAAAATTGGACGCGGGTGACAGAGCATGCGCCGTGGGCTGTGCGTGGGATGATTGGTGGGAGCGCGGTGATGAATGGGCGGATGTGGTTGTTGGGTGGGGGGACGTATGAGACGCCGACGATTAACAGGCGCAATTTTTATAACGATGTATGGAGTTCTGGGGATGGGGTAAACTGGGAATTGCATACGGAATCTGCGGCGTGGACGCCGAGGCAGTACCACGATGTTGCTGTGTGGGATGAGAAGTTGTGGGTAATGGAAGGATTTTACAGCGAAGGTGCCACGCGTTCGATGGATGCGTTTAAAGAAGAGGTCACGCGTACAGATGGACTTAAGTATGGTGGCAACCGGAAGGATGTATGGTACAGTGCAGATGGGGTGGAGTGGACCGAGGTGTCAGAGACACCGTGGGCACCCAGGCATGCGGCGAGTTTGTTTGCGCATGACGATGCGCTGTGGATGGTGGCAGGGAACAATATGTTTCCGGATGTGTGGAAGCTGGTCCGGAAGTAGGCAGGTTGATCAGGTAGAACGTTCATTTGCTTATTGAGATTATGTGAAAAGGAGTTGAGACTATGGAACGGGTAAAGTTTGGAGAAAGTGGTTTGTCGGTTTCGCCGGTTGCGATTGGGACGTGGCAGCTCAGTCCTCGGTTCTGGGGAGAACAGTCGAAAGAAGATTGGGTTGCGGCGATGAAGCTGGCATTTGATAAAGGGATTAATCTGATTGATACGGCAGAGGCCTATGGAGACGGATATGCCGAGACTGTGGTGGGAGAGGCGGTGAAGGAGTTGCCGAGGGATGAGCTGGTGATTGTGACCAAGGTTTTTAATCATTTTAATTCAGATGGAACACGGTACCCGGATTTATCGCCTGAACATATTCAGGCGCGGTGTGAGGTGTCTCTGGGGCGGTTGGGTGTTGAGACAATTGATCTGTACTTACTGCATATGTATGATCCGCTGACGCCGCTGGCGGAGATTTCGGGTATGTTGAATCGATTGCGGGAGCAGGGGAAAATTCGGGCGTACGGGGTAAGCAACCATACGGTGGAACAGGTGCGGGCACAACGGCGTGTGGGTGATTATTCGGTGGTTCAGCCGCCGTACAGTTTGATTGATCCGGCGGGGGAGAACGATTTGTTGCCGTACTGTCAGTCTGAGAATATTGGGGTGATGATTTTTTCGCCGATGCATAAAGGTTTGCTCACGGGGAAGTATAAGGGTACGGAAACGTTTGAAGATTTCCGAAATATTCATCCGGATTTTCAGGGAGAGCGTTTCCAGGATCTGTGTGATCGGATTCAGCAATTGAAGCCGATTGCGGAACGGAACGGGTTGACGATTTACCAGCTTGTGCTGAAGGTTACGCTGATGCACCCGTCAATTCAGGTAGCGATTTGTGGGGTGAAGACGCCGGATCAGATCGCGGAGGCGGCGGGAGTGTTTGGAAAGACGGTTTCTCGGGAAGATTATTTTGCGGTGCGGAAGCTGGTGGGGCCGGAGGGGACGAAGATTAAGGATGCGACGGGGACACGGAAATAAGGGGTGCCTGATTTTTTGTGAAATCAAAATCCATTTTTGATGTTTTTAAATTAGGTTGACGGTTTTTTTATCTGTGTGTTGTTGTGCCTCCGGCGGCCCCTTTCTTGGAGCGATCCAAGAAAGGGGGAAAGAAGATCGCTCGCTCAACGCCGCGAGGGGCTTTCCATTTGGCCTGGTGGAAGGTCAAAACCTTCGGTGCTTCAGTGTTTCAGGGCGTACACGAGGGCTTCGGAGGCCCTGTCTGAAGAGGATAGAGGTTCTTCGAAGCGGCTTCTATAAGGTGCAGGTTCGGAAAGACTGAATGCCGTTACTCTCGGTCCCTCTCCCAGACTGGGAGAGGGATGCCCGGCA
>JAQCGA010000644.1 GCA_027619145.1 bacterium
GAATCGTTCACCACCACACCGGAAAGCGCCACAAGCCCGAACATACTCAACATCGTCAAATCCATGCCCAGGATTGCGTGGCCCCAAATCGCTCCAATAATCCCGAACGGAATCGCACACATCACAACCAGCGGTTGAAAATAAGAACGGAATGGAATGGCCAACAGTCCAAAAATGACAATGAGCGCCGCCGTGAACCCCTGCGCTAAGGTTTCAAGCGACTCCTTCTGCTCTCGCCGCTGCCCCACAAAACTGTACCGCAAGCCCGGATAATCCTGCGCCAGCGAAGGCAACACACGCGCCGTCAAATCCTCAATCACCGTCTCTGCATTCGCCACCTTTTCTTCCACATCGGCCATCACCGTAACCACGCTCTGGCGATCGCTCCGAAAAATAGCCGCCTGCCCGCGTTGCAGGTGAACATCGGCCACATTAGAAAACGGTACCGCAGCCCCGGTTGCCGTGCGAATGCGCATATTCTCAACATCATGCAAAGAACGACGCTCCGCTTTGGGATAACGCACCATCACTTTCACCTCTTCGGAGCCCCGCTGAAGCCGTAAAACTTCAGCGCCGTAAAATCCCTGACGCACCTGTCTAGCAAGGTCTGCCTGCGCCAGGCCCAGCGTGCGTGCGTGGGGTTTCAAACTCAGCCGGAGTTCCTGTTTGCCTTCTTTAAAACTGTCATGGATATCGCTGGTACCCGGATAACTGGCAATTTCGGCTTTCAACCGCTCCACGGCCTGCTTCAACTTCGCCGGATCAGCAGATGCCACCTCCACTTCAATGGGGCTACCCACTGCCAGCGCAGACGACTGAAACTCAATGGACTCCACCCCGGGAATCTCCCCGACCTCCTGCCGCAATCGCTCGGCAAATTTCGAACTTGGAAAATTCCGCTCTTGCGCCGGGCTCAATACCAGAGTCACTTCGGCCAAATGGGCGTTGCTTCCCGGGCTGGGTGTTTGAGACGCCCCCAGGTCCGCCTTCCGAGCCATCGGCTGGTCGCCAACAAAACTGAATACACTCCTCAAAACCGAAGGTCTATCGTCTTCCCATTCCCCATCGTATTCGGCGCGAACCGCAGCAGCGCCTTCCTCAATCCGCCGAACCACCGCTCCGGTCTGAGACGCCGTTGTGCCTTGCGGCATCGTCACGGCAACCGTCACCCAGTCTGCATCCACCTTGGGCAAAAAAATGAAACGAGAATGTCCACCGGCTACCCAACCCACCGTAACCAGCAAAAGAGCGACCCCTACAGCCAGGGTCGCAAATGGGTTGCCCAGGCTCAGACGGAGGGCTTGAGCATACTGGTTTTCAATAAAATATTTCAACCCTGCATCTACCCGATTGCGCGCCCAGGTATGCCAGCGGAACAGATGCGCCATCCAATTTTGAAACTTCACATAGGCTTTTCCACCGTGCCGTGCGGTCAGGTGGGCAGGCAAGATAAACAGCGACTCGAACAGAGACACCGTCAGCACAGGAATCACAATCAGGGGGATTTCTCGGAGGAATTTCCCAATCATACCCCCAACAAACAGCAGAGGCAGAAAAGCGACCAGGGTCGTCAGCACAGAAAAAACAACCGGAGTAGATACATCCAGCACCCCGTCAATGGCCGCCCGCATAAACACCTTGCGACGCCTGCGAGTAATCTCATCCGAAACAGGCCCAGACCCGGCGCCTCCCCGTTCTCTGCGAGTGTACCGGCCTTCCACCCGCTCCCGGTACGCAAACACGCTTTCGCCTACCACAATCGCATCATCTACCACAATACCCAGTGCAACAATAAATCCGAACAAAGAGATCATACTGATGGAAGCGCCCAGGGGTTGCATTAAAATAAAGCAACCCATAAACGAAATGGGGATCCCTAACATCACCCAGAACGCCAGGTGGAGCTCCAGAAAAAGACTCAGGCAGATCAGGACAAGAATCAGCCCCATCCAGGCATTGGACAAAACCAGGTCCAGGCGGCTTCTCAGCGGAACAGCCTCATCCAGAGCAAAGTCGATGTGCACGTTGGCCGGAAGTTGGGACCGCTGCTCCAGGATGTATTTCCGCACGTAGTCAGAAATTTCCAGCACACTCTGGTCGCCCATCCGTGAAACCTGTATCACAGCAGCCGGCTGCCCATTAAAACGACAGGCCAGATCGCTGTCTTCAAAATCGTCCACCACCGTGGCAACCTGTCCCAACGTAACCGATGTCCCATCCGGGCGCATCAGAATAACCACGTCCTCATAGTCCTGGCCCCTGTACTTAATCCCTTTGGTGCGCACCAGAATCTCGCCACCCTCCCCTTTCACGCTGCCCCCGGGCAAATCCATACTGGTCCGCGCCACGGCCAACCGCACCTGATCGAAGGTCAGCCCGAACCGGCGCAGGTTTGCTTCGGAAATCTCAATCGATATCTCATCCGAACGGACACCCACCAGGTCCACCAGCGAAACATGGCCAGACACGCGCATGTCATCGCGCACCCGTTGTGCGATGGTTTTCAACGTCCGTTCCGGTACCTCACCATACACCACCACATCAATGACCCGGTTCCGGCGAACCACCTCTTTGACCACCGGTTTATCAGCCTCTACCGGAAAGGTATCAATGCGGTCAACCTCCACCTTCACATCGTCCAGGAGGCGGCGGATATCCGCCCCTTGAGCCACTTCCACCGTGACCGTCCCAACCCCTTCGGCCGCCATCGAATGGATGCCCCGCACCCCTTCCAACCCTGCCAGGTGCTCTTCAATTCGTTTGCAGACCCCCTCTTCCACATCTTCTGGGCTGGCACCCGGATAGGGCACCATAACCACAATCTGATCCATTGGAAAATCCGGCCAGGACAGGATCTTGATGTGTTGCAGGCTGAAGTATCCTCCCACCAGCAGCAGCACAACCACCATGTTGGCCACAACCGGGTTCTTCCCCATCCAGATAATGGCGCTCTTCACCGTTCGGTCCCT
>JAQCGA010000013.1 GCA_027619145.1 bacterium
GACTCTTTTGAGCAACTCACCAGGCAAAAAATGGCTTAATCGCGTGTCCACTTTTTCCAGACCACATCACAGAGATACGCATTGTCATAGGTGACGGTAGGTTCAAACCATGGCCAGTTCTCGGTGGCACAATCATGCCACAGCCTCACGAGCTTACCGGTCAACGTCTTTCGCATGGCATTTGCCCGTGGGTCACCTGAGTAATTACGCAGATACTCGTGGATTCCCAACAAGGTGAAGCCCCAGGCACGCGGTGAAGAGAAGCCTTCGACGGCCGACAACCCGCGTTCGAAAAGCTGCGCACACAACCGGCGGTGGCCTGCGTTTCCTGAGCGGCCAGCCCCCGTACCCGCAGCCCAGAGTGCCCGTGCGTGGCTGTCTTCGCTTCCAGCCTCTTCCAACCATTGCCTTCCGTGGCTCATGAAGTTGCGGAAGTGGCCGCTGCCGTAGTCCAGGGCCGCCGCCAGAAAAGCGAGATAGCTGGTGGCCAGTTGTCCAAGATTCTCGGCCGGCGGCCGGTCAGAAAGTTCCTCGAGCAAGGTGCAAAGGATGAAGGCGCGTGCGTTATCATCGGTGCAGTACCCTTCGTGGAAGTTGGGCACGTTAAAGATCGCGTGCTGGAAGATTCCAGTGCCATCGCTCATGCGAAGAACATGATCGAGCCGCAGTGGCGGCAGATCGTACGGCCTGTTACCCAGCGTCCATCCGGCGAATGCTGCACGTGGCGTAGCCTTCCGGTCGGCCCGAGCCTGTTCAAACGAAGCCAGGTACCGATGCGCCACAGCAGGCCAGATCATCTCGCGGCCCATCGCATAGGCCTCGACCCGGATCGTTTCCAGGCGCATTGGATCGTCCAGCAGGCCGCATACGGCTTCCGTGATTGCTCCAGGGTTGTGGAAGGGCACCAGGACGCCGCGCCCATCTGCCAGCAATTCCTGCGCATGCCAGTAGGGTGTGGAAACCACGGCCTTCCCTGCGCCGAACACATATGCCAGTGTACCAGAGGTGATCTGTGCCTCGTTCAGATAGGGCGTGAGATAGATGTCCGCTGCGCCAATGAACTCCTTGAGGTCCTCCAACGACACGAACCGGTTGTGAAAGATGACGTGTTCCTTTACGCCGCGATCCTCGGCGAGACGTTCGAGGCTCAAACGATACCGTTCCCCTTCGCTCGCCATGAGGTGTGGGTGCGTCGCCCCAAGGATAAGATAGACCACGTCTGGATGCTGCTGCACGATTCCCGGCAGTGCTTCGATTGCGTGTTCAATGCCCTTGCCCGGCCCGATCAGACCGAATGTGAGCAGCACCGGGCGCCCTTCCACACCAAATTGTGCCTTGTAAAAACTCGACTCAATGAACGCCACATCCGGGATACCGTGCGGGATGATATCTATCTTTTCATCCGACACCCCGTACGTGTCGCGCAGAATCTCTGCCCCTTTGCGCGCCATCACCACAAGCCTGTCGCTGTGGCTTGCCAACGCCTCCATCACCTCGCGCTGTGCTGCATCCGGCTCGGGAAGGATCGTGTGCAGCGTAGTTACCACCGGCATCCGCGCCTCTTTGAGCAGCGCCAGCAAATGACTGCCTGCCGGACCTCCGTAGATTCCGAATTCATGCTGTACGCAGAGCACGTCCGCATTGTTGAAGTTCAGAAAGTCCGCCGCCCGCCGGTATGAATCCAGGTCCTTTTCCTGGATTTCGAAGTGCACGCGATGCGGATACTTGTAGCCATCCACACGATCGTTAACGGCCCCCACGAAGCAGTCGGCGTCAGGAAGTGCGCCCGCCACCGCCTCACAGAGATCGTGCGTGAAGGTCGCAATTCCACACATGCGCGGCGGGTAATCGCCGAGAAATGCGATACGCTGTGACAGGAGGGTTCCGCTCAACCGATTTACTTCCTCTCTTGGAGGGTCGTTGCCTCTGCGATCAGCAGCTTCGGCCGACTCGACAGCAAGACGTTGGTCGCTCTGTGGGTGAACCATCTTGAAGGTAGATGATTCGGAAGGGCTTTACAATAGACCGAAAGGTTCAAATTGGGTCTATGGGAGGGACTACTTCGGTTCTGGACCTTGCTCAGGAATTGGGAGGGGTAGGTCTGGTACTTTGGGGGCGGAAAGTCCCGGCACTATTCCTTCTCTCCCAACAGGTTCCTTTCGCGGGCATATTGCACCGCTTCCAAACGATTGTGCAGTTGGAGCTTGTCGAGAATGTTATGGATGTGGTTCTTTACCGTCTGCACTTCGATGGAGAGCCGTAAGGCGATCTCCTTGTTCGACAGTCCTTCGGCGATCCTGTTGATAATCTCCACTTCGCGCGGTGTCAGATTAACAGGAATGTGCGGGATCCGTTCTCCCGCCAGTTCCGCAACGCGCGAGAACAACGAGGCCGCCATCCGGGGAGAACAGAACGATTCACCGCGATTCGCCGACCGGATCGTCTCAACGAGGTGGTCGAACGAGGCCTCCTTCAAAACGTATCCGGCTGCACCGGCTTCGATGCAGGCCATGATCTCATCCGTCAGGTCAGGCATACCGAGGATGATCACTTTGACCTGAGGCAGATCCTGGTGCAAAGCCCGAGTCACGTCAATCCCATCATCGGCCGGAATACCAATATCTACAAGCACCACCTCCGGGCGCAGATCTCTGATCTGTCCCAGGGCCTCGCTCCCATTTTCTGCCGACCCAACAACGACGAGTCCTTCCTGCTCTGCCAGCATGAACACCAATCCCTCACGCAACAAGCGGTTGTCTTCAACAATAAACACTCGGATGGACTCATTCACTTAGCATCACCTCAGTTCTACAAGACTTGGGAGATCTGGACATGGGCTCCACCATGAACCAGCGGATTCGATTCCGAGACCAGGCACCCTTCATCAAAAATTTCCTTCAGTACAGGTCTACTCCCGCTCAACCAGTGGAGGCACCAGGAGGAGGCCTTCCCGCTCCTGCTCCAGCAATTCAATATTGCGCCGCATGCGCTGTCGTCCCGTCAGCAACCGTTCCTTCTGCATAAATGTGCGGATGGGCAACGTTGGGTCCAGAGAGGTGGCCAGGTACGCGTGCGCCTCCGGGTCCCAGTCAATCTGGATGCGGCCGTCGTACTCCGGGTGCGGTTTGGCCCTGTAGGCCCACATGCAGTTGGAGTGGATCACCCGGTAGTCCAGGTCGATCTGCACCACCTGCACCTCCCGGTCCTCGGACAGATTCGCGATCACACGCCCCAATGGATCCACGATCCCGCTGGGCGGGTGGACCGTCGATGGCACAATATAGTATCCGTGCTGCCAGGCGTAGCCACGCAGAGCCACCATCGAGGCCGGGTTGGTCGGAAACAACACCAGTTCCGCATCCTGGTTGGCCATCGCCTGCCAGCCTGCGGCAAAGGCCACATCCCAACAGATCTGGATGCCGATGCGGCCAAAATCGACGTCGAAGATCGGAAAGCCGGTGCCCGGCGTCGAGCCGAAGTCCAGCGATCCGTCCCCCTGCAAAACCGGGTGGGCCTTGTCGTACACGCCCACCGACGCCCCGTTCCGATCCAGAAGCACCATGGAGTTGTAGGGTTTTCCGTTGTGCCTCAGAACAACCGGAGCCGTCACGTAGGCACTGTAGCGACGCGCCCGTTCGGCGAACGCGCGTACCCTCGGACCATCCAGTTCCTCGGCCTTACCGGACACGTCATCCTTGACAAATTTGAACGACACCTCCGGCAAAACCGCCAGGTCCAACTGCCAACCCTTCTCCTGCGCCGTCCAGGCCATCTTGTCCACCATAGCGAGTTCGCTGTCCAGCAGATCCTCCGGGCTGGTTGCATCCTGCTGGCGCAAAATACAGGTGCCCACAGCCGCCCGGCGAGGTCCCGTCTTTCTCTCGTGCTTCATGTCCAGATCCCCCCTACCTTTCATGTATAGAGATTTCTTGAACAATATAACCTGTGCGGCTTAGCAATACAATCTCTGAAACATCCCGTCGTCCAGCAAAGTGATGGGTGCCCCAATACTGCCCCGAACCAGGAACTCCATTGGGGGCCCTCTGTGGGCACCAATAAGTAAGGGGCTACGAGTAAATTCTCGCAACCCCTTCATTTAATAATTTATCCAAATCATTGTTTTTTTTATAATAATGTGTATATTTGACTCACCGATACATAGGTTAGGTAAACGCGCCAATGATGATCCAGGCCTGGATATTTTTGATTGCGGTTATGTTGAACAAGCTTTTGGCCTATCTGTATCAACTTGCATTTCGCGGGAACAAACTCGGGAACAAACTAAGGAGTTCGTGATGATGCATAAATTTGGTTTTGTGGCAATACTGTGTTCCGCTTTCCTCGGAATGGGATGTGGTGATAGTAGCACCAACCCTTCCGATACAGGTACAGGAACGTTGAAAGTGAGTATGACAGATGCACCTGCGCGTTTTGATGCAGTGAATGTGACTTTTTCAGAAATCAGTGCCAATGTTAATGGCGAATGGGTCACGGTCCATAGCGGAGCACAAACTATCGATTTATTGCAATGGAACAATGGGCAATCGATTGTGGTGGGTGAAGCCAATGTGCCTGCTGGCACTTACAATCAGATTCGATTGAAAATAAATAAAGCTGAGGTGATCGAAAATGGGCAAACCTATGCTTTAAATGTGCCCAGTGGTGCCCAGTCTGGTCTCAAACTCAATACTCATTTTGAGGTGATCTCTGGATCAACGTATGAAATAGTCCTCGACTTTGATGCTGATCGGTCTGTTGTTAAAACAGGTTCGGCTCAAAGTTCCAATAAGTTTATCCTGAAACCCACACTGCGTGCCGTGTCCCTGGCCATTACAGGGTCTATTTCTGGGTCGGTGTCAAGCACAGTAAATGCACCTATAGCCTTTGCTATTGTAGGTTCCGATACAGTGACATCTACAATTGTGAATTCTATCAGTGGGGAATTTAAACTGGCATTTTTACCAGCAGGCAATTACACTGTAGTGGTTCAAGATACCACAGGTGCCAATGTTTCGGCAAATGGCAGTGCAGTCGTTGTTGGCTCAGATAATCAATTGGGAATATTCAATCTTCAGGTTGGTGTTTTATCAAATTGATTCTGCACGCTTAAAACGGTCAGAAAAATTTGACCTTTAACCTCAGAGCTTTTGCTCTGAGGTTTTTTTATGCACCAAACACGGCGGTAAATGCTGCACAAGTCGCCAGAATATATTGGAAGTCGAACAGAAAAGAGTCATACTTGAGAAACGCATTGCGCGACACACTATATATAGTATTTCTGGATTGTCACCAATATGTCACCATAGAAAAAAGGGCCACAGCATAATTGCTGTAACCCCTTCATTTTATGGTGGGCGATACTGGATTCGAACCAGTGACCCCCTGCTTGTAAGGCAGGCGCTCTAACCAGCTGAGCTAATCGCCCATATTTTCTTCCGCACCGTCTGCGTGCGCCATATTCGAGTCGGATCCATCAACAATGCCAGCGGGATCAGAACACAATACCCAATCACCAGCAGCACAGGGGCCAAGCTCAACAACAGGAACCCATCCACCGGCGGCTGCGCCAGGCACAGGTAGCCCAACAGAATGGTGCCCAGGCCCACCCCCTTTTTTCACCATCGTTTTTTTGATGATTCATAACGCTTGACGTTACAAACGAAAGTCACCATGTTCCAGGACAAGAAAGCCGGGAAGATTTTTCGCGGCCCATATTATTCAACAGGTACCTGCCCGCAACCTCAAGCAACTCCATGCGACCACGTTGATCGTTAATTCCCATTGAAGTAAGACCACCGGATTTTCAATTTTCGGAGATCATCCCATGTTCGACGTACTGATTCGGAACGGCAAAGTGATGGATGGATCGGGCAACCCCTGGTTTTACGGCGACGTCGCCATATCAGGAGACCGGATCGCCGCAATCACGTTCCCGGGCCGCATCCCGGAAGAACAGGCAAAAACCGAAATCGACGCCACGGGGAAAGCGGTGTGCCCGGGGTTCATCGATATCCAGAGCCACTCGATCTTGCCCCTGATGCAGGACGGCCGGTGCATCTCGAAAATCACGCAGGGAATCACAACGGAAATTATGGGCGAAACCTGGACCCCGGCCCCGCACGGGGGCAAATGCGCGGACCTGCCGGAGGAATGGGCCGAACGGGCGAAAGAATGGACCCGGTTCGGAGACTGGCTGGATGCAATGGTGGACTTCGGGGTATCGCCGAACGTGGGATCGTTCTTAGCAGGTGCCACCCTGCGGTCCCTGGCGTGCGGGATGCGCATGGGCGAAGCAACGGCGGAAGAGCTGGAACACCAGCGACAGATCCTGGCCGAAGCCATGGAAGACGGGGCCTTCGGCGTGGCGTACGCGCTGATCTATCCGCCGGATACGTACGTGGAAACGGATGAAATCGTGTCGGTATGCGAAGCGATGAGCCGGTACGGCGGGGTGTACATCACACACATGCGGTCCGAAGCCAAGCAACTGCTGGAAGGCCTGGAAGAGGCGCTGGAGATCGGGCGGCGGGCGAACGTGCCGGTGGAAATCTACCATTTGAAAGCCTCCGGCCGCCCGAACTGGCACAAAATGCCCGCAGTCATCGCGCGGATCAACGAAGCCCGCGCCCAGGGTCAGGACGTAACCGCAGATATGTACCCGTACGCGGCCAGCGGCACCGGGCTGGCCACCGTGGTACCCACCTGGGTGTCCGAAGGCGGACAGTTCTTCGAGCGGCTGCGCGATGCCCAGACCCGGGCGAAAATCCGCGACGAGATGACATCAGGATCACCCTGGCGCGAACCGGAAACCATCATGCCGATCGGATTTCAAAAAGAAGAAAACGCCGAATATGTGGGCAAACGACTGCCGGAGATCGCCCAGATGCGCAAACAGCACTGGGTCGATGCGGTGCTGGACCTGCTCGCCTCGGAAGGACAGCGGATCTCGACCATCTACTTCACCATGAGCGAAGACAATTTGAAGCTCCAGTTGCAGCAGCCGTGGATCAAGATCTCAACGGATGCAGGCGGACACGATCCCGATCAGGCAAAACAGATCGGGCCGGTCCACCCCCGGTCCTACGGAACCTATCCTCGCGTACTGGGAAAATACGTGCGCGAAGAAAAGGCGATTGCGCTGGAAGATGCGGTGCGGAAAATGACCTCCTCGGTGGCCGACCGACTGGGGCTGCGCAACCGCGGACGGTTGCAGGCGGGCTGTTTCGCCGACGTGGTGGTCTTCGACCCGGAAACGGTAACCGACCGGGCGACCTTCGAAGATTCGCATCGGTTGTCGAAAGGCGTACGGGAGGTATTTGTGAACGGGGTGCAGGTGGTGAAAGACGGGGTACACACGAACGCGACCCCGGGGCGATTCGTGAAAGGGCCGGGCACCAGAGAAAAATAAAGAAACAGGGAAAGCATTTTCAATCCCACAACAAGGAGCCAGCAATGAGCACACTCCCGGACATCGAAGCACTTGATCGGGCCGCAACCAGGCCGATTCTCAGGCTGGATGGACTCGATTCACCGGTAATCATTGACTCGATCCGGCTATTGAAAAAAGACCGCGAATACTACGTCCACGCCCGGTCCAGAGACGGCGCCGAAGGCCTGGCCTTTACGAACGGACGGGCGCCTTATTACTATCCCATCCTCAACCAGCTGGTCATTCCCTACTTCATCGGGCAGGATGCCCGAAACCTGGAAGAACACCTGTTCGGCGTGTACCGCTACCAGAGCAACTACAAAGTCCAGGGGCAGGCCCTGTGGTGCCCGGTGGCCTGGGTCGAATTTGCGCTGCTGGATCTCCTCGGCAGGGCCGCCGGCAGGTCCATCGCCGACCTGATGGGCGGGGCCGTGCGGGACCAGGCGCGCTTCTACGTGGCCAGCGGGCGGCGGGACAGCACCCCGGAAGAAGAAGTCGAATACCTGCAAAGCCTCGTGGACGAAACCCGCGCCCGGGCCGTCAAATTCCGAATTGGCGGCCGGATGAGCCGAAACGAAGATGCTGCACCGGGCCGCACGGAAGCCCTCATCGCCCTGTCCCGGAAGACGCTGGGAGATGACATCGACATCCATGCCGACTCGAACAGTTCCTACGATCCCCCCCAGGCCATCGAAGTAGGACGGATGCTCGAAGACATCCAGGCGGTCTACTTTGAAGAGCCCTGCCCCTTTGACCACCACGAAGACACGAAACAGGTTGCCGATGCGCTGACCATACCGGTGTCTGGGGGAGAACAGGAGTCCAGCGAACGCCAGTTCCGCTGGATGATTGCCAACCGCGGCGTGGATATCGTTCAGCCCGACCTGCACTATTACGGCGGCCTGATCCGTTCGACGCGGGTTGCCCGCATGGCAGCGGTTGCGGGCATGCCCACCACCGTCCACATCTCGGGCGGCTTCGGGTTTATCTACATGCTCATCTTCGCGTCGTTTACCCCGGACATCGGTCAATATCAGGAATACAAGCGCGGCATCGAAAAGTACAGCGACTGGTTCCGCCCGGCCCTCGAAATACGCGATGGCACCATGACCGTCCCGCAGGGACCAGGAACGGGCATAACGGACATCCAGGAAATCATAAAGGGTGCCGAACAGATCGCCTGAGGTCGGACGCGCCGGGAATAATAAAAGAAGGGGCCACGAGCAAACTCTCGTAGCCCCTTCTTTATGGGGTGGGCGGTATTGGAGTTCGAACCAGCACCTCTTGTTTGCAAAACAAGAATAAAACCGGCTTACCCGAAGTCAATAGATTTTACATTGGGAGAGACATAAAATATGACAGGTTTGTTGCTCGAAAGTAAAGCCTCTTGAAAATACAATTTGCCATCCCGTTTTTGTGGACATATCTTTTTCCCGAGAGAGAAGATCAACCGACGGGGGAACTCCGGCTTCAACAGACCAGGATTCAGGAGGGAATGATACAGGATGAATGCTTACATCGTTCCGATGGCTCTGCTTTGCATATTGATCATCGGCTCCTGCGCTCCGGCCCTGGCGCAAAACTGGCCTGTTGCCCATCCACTCACCGACTTTGGAGACAATAAAGAGAACCTGAAAGAACGCCTCCAGCCCATCCAGAACCTGAGCGACCAGGCCCTGCAGGAACTCTATCGGAAAGGCATGGAGAATTCTCCCCGAGGAGAGTACCAGAACGCCCTCCGGGCGGCGGTGGGCCTGTGGGAAACCACACAGGACAGCGCATATCGCAGCCTGGCCGTTTCCGCCTGCCAGGCTGCCCTGGGCGATTTTTTCGACGCCAGCGATGAAGGCCTCCTCGCGCGCATCTCCGAGAGAGGCGGGGCGGACAGGCAAAACACCCTGATGCGCGACGCGTGCCATCACTTCGCCCTGCTCTATCACCTCACAAAAGATCGAGAATACGCCCGCAAAGCCGCCCTGCTACTTTCCCGCTTCGCGCAAACCGTACCCGAATGGCCGATCTACAATCCACACCACGGTCCTTTCGAAGAACGCAGCCGCTATCCTCAGCGTGAGATCTCCCGGCACACCCAATGGGACATGGCAGGCGTCTGGGGTGTCTGGATCTACCAGGACCTTCTTCTCAGCATGCCGCTTCTGGAAGCCTACGATCTGATCTACGATGCCGGTGTGATGCAGGAGACGGGGCGGCTCGATGCCGTTCAGAACATGCTGGAAAGCCAGGTAGAGCTCCAGTTCGGATATGGTCCGGTCCTGGGAAACATGGACCCAACCCAGATGCGCGGCATTTTGCCCTTCGCAAAAGCCCTTGGCAGGCCGGACTGGGTGCACACCACCGTCAAATGGATTCAGGACATCTACAAAACCCAGTTCTATGCGGACGGGTGGTGGCACGAAGGGACCCCCTCGTACCATAAACAGGCCCACCACGGCCTCCAGAGCGTAGCCCGTACGCACCTTCAGGGCTATTCGGATCCAGAAGGCTTTACCGGCGGCCTGGACGGTGCCCGCTTTGAAAATCTGGACCTGAACAAAATCCTCGAACGCCCCTTCCAGCGTGCCGACCATGTCCTCAATGCCGTGCAGCAGCCCAACCGGATCTGCCAGGTGATCCACGACACCAGCTTCCCCCAGCCCGTCTGGTGGACTCCACCAATGGAAGAAGCCCACTCTTATCTCTTCGGCTGTGCGGGCCACGCCATCCTGGGCGCAGGAAAAGGAACCGGGAATATGACCCAGGCCTCGCTACACTTTGGGGGCACCCACGGCCACGAACACTACGACTGCCTGAACCTCATCCTCTTCGCCAAAGGGAAAGAACTGATCTCAGAAACCCGCTACCGTGCTGGAAACGCCGAAAATACCACCCGGGAATGGCACACGATGACCGCCGGACACGTCACCGTCGTCGTAGACGAACAGGATCAAACCGGTCGCGGAAGTCCGCATACCCCCAAACGGGAGCCGCAGCCCGAAGACGCCGTTCCGGGTATTCCAGACTGGCGCTGGCGCTGGAGCGGGCATGGGAATGTGATGAACGACGGAAAACTCCGACTGTTCAATACGGACTTCGACAGGGTCCAGGTCGTGGAAGCCGACGGAGAGCGCTCCTACGGTTCCCTGGTGAACCTGGGCCGATACCGCCGCACAATCGCCCTTGTCAAAATCAACGCCACGGACATCTACGTCGTGGACATCTTCCGCGTCAAAGGGGGAACAACCCACGACTACATGCTCCATGCCAACCTGGACTTCCCCCACACAGCCACCTTATCCCTTCCCCTTGAAAACAACATCGAAGGAACTCTCCACAAATACATCAGCAACCTGAAAAGCACAACCACCCACCAGGACTGGACCGTTACCTTCAGCCTCGAAGACGGCTCCGCCGCACTGAAAACCTTTTTCCTGCCGCAGGAAGGCACCGAAATCATCTGCGGAGACGCCCCCGCCATGCGCCGGACCGGCACGGCGCCTTTTCTTGCCGTGCGCCAGTCGGACGGCGAGAGCATCTTCGTGGCCGTCCACCACCCTTATACCGTCGCGCCCCTGGTCCACAGCGTCGAATGGGTTCCTCTCGATCCCCCCGACAACGGCACCGTAGCCATCCGCGTCCATCTGCCCGATCGAACCGACACCATCCTCTCCACTGCAGACGACGCTCCCGGAACACTCAGAAAAACCTCCGACGGCGTAATTGAAATGCGCGGCCGGTTCGCCCACATTGCAGAGGGCACCGAAAAATGGACCTACCTGATCGGCGGCGACCGGCTCAAAACCGGAGAAACCGAACTCAACGGAAAGATCTCCCACACTGGCCTGATCTACAAAACCGAGCGCATCGAAACAGGCGACACTTCCGACGCTTTCCTCACCCGGACCGGTTTGCCCGCCGACGGATCGCTTGACGGAAGAACACTGATGCTCGACCTTGGCGGACTTCTTGTCCAGAGCTTTCAAATTAAAAACGTACAAACAAAAAACGGCCAGACCCGGATTGCTTCAAGCGACGAACCCGGAATGACCGTTCATCCCAACCTCACCAAACTGGAATACTTTCCCAACTGGGGCATCCAAGGTCAGCCCCAATTCACCATTGCCGGCTCGGCACTGCTTCGCGCGGATGCACCAGGACAATGGCGGCTTACAGCTTCGGGCAATATCTCCGCAACCGCAGGAGGCAAACCAGTTCCCAAATAGAACACCGTTCCATATTTGCAACTAGGATGCGACCAAAACCTATGCTTCCCCTGCGTCATACGCATTCGGCTCAAATAGATGACATGCCCCGCTTCAGGGTTGAGTGAGCTCTATGACACGTTTGCTGCCTGTTTCATCAACATAACGTTTCACAATGCCACTACTATCAAAAAAGCACACCACGTTATTGGCGATCCTCAATAATCAGCTCAGATGCAGTCTTTCCCTTGCCTTTGAGCTGAACGGGTTTGCGATTCTGATAGGGCGTCAGGTCGGTAACCGGCGGCGTGATCTTTTTTACCAACCCCTTTTCAAGCAATTTACGTTCTAATTCTGTTTCCTTTGACTGTGAAGAAGTACTCTTTAATAAATGGTCCAGCGCCTCACGCAACGCCCGCTGATCACCCGGCGACAGCGCTTTGACCTCCTCCAGAATTTCCTCAAGAACTACACTTGCCATAGCAATTATTCCTTTTCTTTTTATCTGTCGTTATCCCAATGATGAGCAATAAATCATTCTTCATTCTACAGAATGGAGTTCCTCCCGAATCACCCTGCGCAAGGTCCGCTCCAGTGTACTATCCAGGGTTGAGACATACTCGCGCAGAGCCTCGTTGATCAATGTTTGGTAATTCCCGCCTCCCGCCTCGTGCACTTTTTCCCGAAACCAGTTCAGAACATCGGTATCTACCCGAATCGTAATTCGCGTCTTATTCTGTTGGGACTTTACCAATGCCCCCTGCTCAGCTTCTTCAAAGTCATATTCTCTTTTGCTCATAAACCTTTCTCTCCCTTCGAGTCGATCTTCGGGCCGATATGATGCGGATGCTGTCGCCTCTGTGCGTATAGGCAACCACGACCACACGGTTAAGAAAATCCCTTCCGAGGGTCACAAACCGCTGCTCACCTTCGATCACATCTTCCCTCAACGTCAACCCCCATTCATCTTCAAACACTCCAATTGCATCCGCAAAATCGATTTTGTGTTTTTGGAGGTTGGACGCCGCCTTTTGAGGATCCCACTGGTAGTTCATGATAAAATGTATGCACAAAGTGTGCACAAGTCAAGCATGGTTGAACGGACAACAATAAATCCATATAGATATCCAAATTACCTGTCACCATAGAAAAAGGGCCACAGCATAATTGCTGTAACCCCTTCATTTTATGGTGGGCGATACTGGATTCGAACCGGTGACCTCCTGCTTGTAAGGCAGGCGCTCTAACCAACTGAGTTCATTCCCAAATTCCAATGGTGAAAACGAAATTAAAACTCAAAAGGTGGCAGATGACCATCGCCATGGAGTTGACTTTCGCGCCGAATTTCTGCGCCCCGAGAGCGAAGCTCTTCCACGCTTTGCACCCCAACAAGACGCATCGCCCGATCCAGGTCAGAATGCAGGATCTCAAACGCACGGGTTAAACCCGCATGCCCCCCTGCTCCAATTCCAGCAGCTGTCACGCGGCCAATGCCAACCGCCTTCAACCCGTAAGACAGGGCAATCAGGATATCGGTGCCGTTGCGGATGCCTCCATCCATCATAAAGTCAAGCTGCGTGTCACCCACAAGAGGCATTTCCTGTGCCACGATATGGAGTGTCGGCGGAACACGATCCTGTTGCCGCCCGCCATGATTTGACCAAATCACACCCGATGCCCCCAATTCCTCAGCCTTCCGAGCATCGTACGCACAATGTACACCTTTAATGATCAGCGGTCTCTCACCCCAGGCTTCTTTCACCCACTTTAAATCATCCCATGTCACAGCTGAAGCCGCAAGTTGGGTTCCAATATCCGTATAGGGCATAGGCTCGCCCTGATCATCAATGATGTTTACAAACTGCATCAACCCACCATCCCGATAATGATCCATCAGCCATGACAACCGGGGAAGTATCTGAGGCGCGAGCATCATCTTACGGACGGCAAGCACCAGTTTGTCCTTCAGACTGAGACCCCGATAAGGGCCCATCGACTGCATCGGTTTCATCCTCGCGTGCAACACGCGCAACCCTGAAACACCGGTGTCCATGGTCAAGATGAGAGCGGCGAAACCGGCCTTTCTTGCGCGTTCAATGCTTCGCAATGCCGTCTCACGGCCCCCACAGAGGTAAAGCTGATACCAGCAGTCGCCCGTAGAGGCCGCTGCGACATCTTCCATTGGCGTTCCCGAAAGTGTAGACTGGGCCATCACGGTGCCAAACTCACCTGCCACTCGCGAAGCAACCGCATCTGCCATAGGATAGAGAGATCGCAAACTGCCCACAGGAGAAATGAACCAGGGCACATCTAAACTGAAACCGACTGCCGTTGTCGTCATGTCTAATGACGGAAAACTCAACGCGCCATACGCAGTTGTCATCGCCTGTTGAAATGCGCGTACGTTTGCGCGCAGCGTGGTCTCATAATCTGCACCACCCCGAAAATATTCAGACACAATTGGAGGAACTCGCTGTCTCATCATTTTCCAAAGGTCTGCCGTTGTCAGCGCATCATCAAGTTGTTTTTTTCGGCTCATTTTGGTTTAAAATCTACCGTTGACAATGAAGCCCACCGTTGCGCGTTGAGCTGAACAACAAGTTGCTTGTCAACAGTCTCCTTTCATTTTTGGGAATTTGTGATCAAAAATCATATCCGAGTTATCTCACTTAACCGTCAAATTAACGCCGTTTAGCACGTACAGGCAAATGAATTTTCTGTGGGCACCCACAAAAAAGAGGCCACGAGAAAATTCTCGTAACCTCTTCATTTCATGGTGGGCGATACAGGATTTGAACCTGTGACCTCCTGCTTGTAAGGCAGGCGCTCTAACCAGCTGAGCTAATCGCCCGTATCTTCTGCAGCACCGTCTGCGTGCGCCACATTCGAGTCGGATCCACCCATCAGCAATGCCAGCGGGATCAGAACACAATACCCAATCACCAGCAGCACAGGGGCCAGGCTCAACGACAGGAAACCGTCCACAGGAGGCTGCGCCAGGCACAAATAGCCCAGCAAAATCACAAGCATGCCCGCCCCAAACACAATGGCATTCTTCTTTGTATAGGGCAAGTCACGCAATCCCGCAGCCTGTTTCTTCTGCGGCACACGACGAGTACCCCGGCTCCGATTGCGGTTGTCCGAACGGGCCGACGCCATCTTAGTTCTCCTTCTTCACCGTGCGCTTCTCCGTAATCCGCGCGGCACGGCCCCGCAAGTCACGCAGGTACGTAATGCGCGAACGGCGCACCTTACCGCTCCGGACCAGTTCAATCTGGGCAATACGCGGCGAGTGCAGCGGGAAAATACGCTCCACACCCACGCTACCTGCCGCAATCTTACGAACCGTAAACGTTGCGTGAATCCCACCACCCTTACGCTGGATCACAACGCCTTCGTAGATCTGGACGCGTTCTTTATCGCCTTCCACAACCCGCTGGTGTACCCGCACCGTGTCGCCGGATCCAAATTCGGGAATATCGGCCTTAAACTGCTCTTCGGTAATTGACTTCAACAAAGCGTCCATGATAACAGGTACTCCTGAAAATGGTGAGGGAGGAAAGAGTCGAGAATGAAAAAGATCTATAAAAAATCAACGCGGCGTTTCAGACGCACCGTCCAGCAAATCCGGTCGGCGTTCGCGGGTTCGCTTCAGCGCTTCTTCCTGTCGCCAGGCCGCAATGCGCTTGTGATCCCCGCTCAACAATTCTTCCGGAACGTCCATCCCTTCAAACGTCCGGGGCCGCGTGTACCACGGGCAGTCCAGCAACCCGTTCTGAAACGAATCGTCCAGCGCTGATTCCGCATCGCCTACAGCACCCGGAATCAGCCGCACCACCGCATCGATCAGCACCAGTGCCGGCAGCTCGCCTCCGCTGAGCACATAGTCTCCAATCGAAATCTCTTCGGTCACGTACCGCTCACGAATGCGTTCGTCCACACCGCGATACCGTCCGCTCAACAACACCAGGTGGTCCTGCACCGAAAGGCGGTTCACCGTATCCTGGTCCAGTCGCCGACCTTCGGGCGTTAAAAAAATTATCTGTTTCGACGAAGATCCTGTCTCTGGAAGTGCAGCCAGCGCCCGCGCAATCGGCTCCGGCTTGAACACCATCCCGGCACCGCCACCGTAGGGCGTATCATCCACCGTCCGGTGCACATCGTCCGTATAATCCCGGAGATCGTGCGCCACCACCTCCACCAGCCCCGCCCGCATTGCGCGCCCCGGAATACTATAGGAAAGCGCCTCGCGAATCAACCCGGGAAAAATCGTCAACACATCGATGCGCATTGCAACCCCGAAAGCGTTGTGGGCAATACAACCCGGCTTCCAGGCCGAACGAATTGACAATTGACAATTGACAATTGATAATTGATAATTTGCTTCTCCTCATTCCAGAAGCCCTTCCACATCCTGCACCACCACCCGACCCCCCTCCAGGTCCACACGAACCAGGTCTTTCGCGGCCGGCAACATGACTTCCCGGCCGTTCCGGTCCACTACGTACACATCACTGCCAGGAAGGGACAGCACATCCACCACCTTCCCCACCACCTCACCTGCCGCGGTTTCTACCTGTAGCCCCACAATTTCGAACACGTAAAACGTGTCCTCGGGCAACGGGTACACCTCTTCTGGTGGCACCAGCAAAAAACTGCCGCGCAGCAGGGATGCCGCCTCGGGTTTTCGGATGCCTTTGAACTGGATGCCCATACGTTTTCCGTACGAACGAATCCGCTCAACCTGCAACGTGACCCGAGTACCATCCGGCTTTTCCAACAGCACTTCGTTCAGTGCCTGGAAACGTTCCGGATAGTCCGTCAGCGGGTGCAGAAACGCCTCGCCGTCAAGCCCACGGGGTTTCAACACCTTGCCAATGGTAATAAATATTTCCGAATCAGACGGGCCGTCAGCCAATCGTTTAGTCCTCGGAACCCGGTTCCTGTGCAGCGCCGGCCTTCTGCTCGCTCAAGCGCTGCAAAATTCCCTTCTTCCGGAACAGGCTCCGGGCCGTATCCGAAGGCACAGCGCCCTGAGACAACCAGTGCAGCACGCGGTCTTCCTTCAGTTCCACAACCTGCGGATCTTTGGTGGGGCTATAATATCCCAGGTTCTCAATAAACCGTCCGTCTCGCGGCGAGGTATCATGTGCTACAACCACCCGGTAAAACGGCGATTTCTTCGCGCCTTTGCGCGTTAAACGAATCTTTACCAAACTGTTTCCTCCGGCAAACGTTACTTGAAAAAGGGCATCTGCATGCCACGCCCCATCTTCTCCATTTTCCCCATTCGCTTCATCATCTTCTGCATCATACCAAACTGCTTGATCAACCGGTTTACATCTTGAAGATTGCACCCACTGCCCCGGGCAATGCGCCGCCGTCGGCTACCGTTCAAAATCTGTGGGTTGGCCCGTTCCTGCCGGGTCATCGAAAAAATAATCGCTTCCACAGACACAAACGCATCGTCATCGACCTGCGCGCCTTTGAGCGCCTTGCCCGCACCCGGAATCATCTCCATCAACTGGCTCAGCGGACCCATCTTGCGCACCTGGTTCAACTGATCCAGGAAATCATCAAACGTAAACGTGGCCGTGCGTAGCTTCTTCTCTAGCTGCTTCGCCTGCTCCACATCTACGTTTTCCTGGGCTCTTTCCACCAGGGTAACAATGTCGCCCATGCCCAGAATGCGCGACGCCATCCGATCCGGATGAAACGGCTCAACGCCGTCCACCTTCTCGCTGGTACCCACAAATTTAATGGGCACACCCGTTACTTCACGAATCGAAAGTGCAGCCCCGCCCCGCGTATCACTGTCCATCCGCGTGAGCGCCACACCGGTAAAACTCAGTTGCTCGTAAAATGCCGATGCAGCAGACACCGCATCCTGCCCCGTCATCCCATCTGCCACAAACAAAATCTCGGACGGCAAAGTCGCTTCCCGGATGCGTTGTACTTCCGCCATCCGTTCGTCGTCCACGTGCAACCGGCCAGCCGTATCCAGAATGACCAGATCCAGCCCGTCGGACTTTGCTTGCTCTACAGCCTGCGTGCAAATATCCACCGGATCTGTTCCGTCGGGTGCCCGGTACACCGGCACATCAATCGATTTTCCCAATATACAGAGCTGATCAATGGCTGCAGGCCGGTAAATATCTGCCGCCACCAGCAAAGGGCGCTGCCCCTTCGACTTCATCAGCCGCGCCAGCTTGGCAGACATGGTCGTCTTCCCCGCCCCCTGCAACCCTACCATCATCACCACATTCAATGCAGCATCCGGAAGGTTCAACCCCTCGTGCTGCTCGCCCATCAGGCGCACCAGTTCATCGTGCACCGCCTTGATTACCTGCTGGCCGGGTGTCACACTCTTCAGAACTTCCTGCCCCAGCGCCTGCTCTTTCACCCGCGTTATAAACGAACGGGCAACCTTGTAGTTGACATCCGCTTCCAGTAGCGCACGCCGCACTTCCCGCAGGGCCTCGTCAACGTTGGCTTCCGTCAACCGGCCCTGGCCGCGC
>JAQCGA010000645.1 GCA_027619145.1 bacterium
GAGCCCCTTCGGGGTCTGCCGTAACCGCGCGCATCATTTCACCCAGCGTCTTTACGTCTGGCTCCAGAACCCAACCCCCTGCACTCGGCGCAGATGCGGATTTATGTGTTGGAGATGGTGCATCCGGCTCATTCAGAATTCCGGAATCTCCCAACCCAATCACGTACACTACCCCTCCGGCCAACCCGGCCTTGAACACAGCCCCCTCGTCTTTGAGCCATTGCACAACCGCCTGAATGCCGCCCTGCACAATATTTGCATCGTGAAATGCAATAATCGCATTCGGCGCACACACCGAATAACAGAACTCAAAATCAGACACCACCGCCCGGTTGGTATGCTCGCCATCAATAAAGCAAAATTGCGGACGCGGCTCTATCTTCGCCGGGTTGATGTCTGCGGCATCTTCATCAAAACACACCAGCTTATGCATATGCTCCGCGGCAAACCCCTTCAAAAGATCCAGCATCCGCTGCGTGGAATTATCTGGATACGGAAAACTCACCCCTCGTTCATCTGGCTGTGCCTCGGGTCGTTTGTCAATTGAGAAGATCTTTTTGCACCTCGGATCCACCACGTGCGACTGTAGACTTCCGCCCAGGTGGGAACCGATTTCTAGAAACACATACTCTCCATACAAATTCCGTACAGCCCGCTGCAACGCCAATAAGACGCGCCGGTCCTCCACACTGGTGCCGGACTCAATCGCATCAAACAGGCTGATGTCCATCGCCTCAATCCGGGATTCAAAATCCATTTGCGCAGCCAAGCCTTCCTCCTGGTGTAGACACAACCCGCCCCAGAGCGAACACTACAATATTCATCCGAAATTACCAGCGAACAGATACCTCTTTACGAGTCGCTGGAATAAAATACGCCCGATCTTCTGCACAAAAATCGTCACACGCACCACCCGCAGTAACCATCACAGGCAACCCGCAAGCCATGGCCTCTGCGACCGGTAAACCAAACCCTTCACCCCGGTACGGATGGGTTAGACAATTGCAGGCCGTGTACAACCCGGCCATCTCTTCTTCGCTCAGTTCTTGCGTCAAAAAAAGAATCTCGGGTGCATCCGGATCTGCCTGGATCTTCTGGATCATCTCCTCCGGTGCCTGCCCTTTGTAGAACGTCTCACTCCCCATGGTTTTCACCACCAGACATACGTCGTCCCAGCGCCGAAACGTCTCCGTGTACGCCTTCAGCAACACATCAATTCCTTTCCGAAAAATCATCCCACCTACAAATAGAAACTTAAAAGTCTTCTCCGTATCCAGTTTCATAGGGGGCGCATCCGGCCGAAACAGATCCGTTCGTACCCCGTTGGGAATCACCTGCACCCGGTCCGCATCCACCCCACCCTCTACATAACACTGCTTCACGTAGGAACTGGGCACCCAGACCTCATCTACGCCCTCCTGGATGGGCGCTACCCATTCCTCCGGAATTTTCCCAAACTCCCAGGGCTGAATCATCACCCAGTGCCCCTCCGGTGGCGGCGTAAAATTGGGCGGCCACATATGGCGCACATGGAACTGCGCCGGCCCGCTCAACGCCGCATTTATCCGCTCTGCAATGGGACTGTACCGTTCCGGGTCCACCTCCACTCCAAACGTTGCAGCCTCGTAAGGAATCAACTTCAACTCACACTGGCCGGACCGAATCAACTCAGACGTCAGCGCCATATTCACCAAAGACAGGCTGTGATAGACAAACTGTGTCCCCTCCCAGCAACCCCGCAACGCAGTTTCTGCCCTGGGTGCCGGAGCGATGAAACGTCCCTGTGCGTCAAATTGCCCATTCCACCGTTTCACAAAACGTTCCAGGTTCGGCCGAACGTGGCTGTAACGTCCTTCGGACGTTCCCTCATAATGGTCTAACACGGCATCTGCACAGTACCGCACCCGGTACCCCTTCTTCCGCACCTTCAGGCACAGGTCCACATCTTCAACCCCATTCACATACGCTTCATCGAACCCACCCAATTGCTCAAACACTTCTTTGCGGATCAACAGACAGGCCCCGGTCACCATGTCCAGATCCCTGGACTTCATTACCCCCGGGTCATCTCCGGGCACATTTCGATACACATGGTCCGGCGTACCGTTTACCAATTCAATCCCTGCATGTTGCACCTTACCCGAGTCCGGGTATAACAAACGTGCCCCTACAATTCCCACCTCGGGATCGGCATCAACCTCTGCCACCATTGCATCCAACCAGCCTGCGTGAGGTACAATATCGTTGTTCAAAAACAAGAGATACTCGCCTCTGGCGTACCCAGCTCCCAGGTTATTCCCTCGCGAGAACCCCAAATTTTCTCCACATCGAATCACCCTTGCCCGTCTCTCCATCCGGTCCAGCAGCGCCCCCGTTCCATCCGACGACCCGTTATCGACAAGTACCAGTTCACAGGGCGTTTTGCCCGCCGCCTCTTCCAGTCCCTTCAAACACGCCTCAGTATATTCCACCTTATTGTAAAGCGGCATCACAATACTGACCCTGGGTGCCTCTCCCATCTCCGGCGCGGCACTCACCGCCCGCTTCTTGCATACCACCACAACCCCGCCATCATCGTCTGCAACCCGCCCGGACACCACACACTGCCCCGTCAGTTCCGTCTGCTCGGACCAGGGACGCTGCCCCAGCATGTCCACCTTCCCAAATACAGCCGCCGCCATTTCTCGGAAAGATTCCTTCCCATCCACAGCCTGCCCTGCCTCTTGCCCCCGAATGGAAATCAGCGCCGTTCCCCCTGGCTTCAACGCCCGCTTCAGTTGCTCCAAATAATCCTGTACCTCCTCCCGATCCAACTGCTCCACCAGACCAAAAGAGGTCACCAGGTCATACGCACCTGCTTCTGGCTCCAGCGCCCGCAAATCCGCTACACGCCATTGAATTCGTTTGTGCCCATAGGTCCGCTTCGCAAATGCAATCACATCCTCACGCACATCTACAGCAT
>JAQCGA010000646.1 GCA_027619145.1 bacterium
CAGTCTTTCCGTCGGCCGTTTTTCTCCAGAATTTCACCAATGTTTCTTTCGCTGTTGCCGCTACCGTAGCCTTCGGCCGTATCAATAAAGGTGATGCCCTGCATCAGCGAGGTATTAAGGAGGCGAGGGGTTACTTCGAGGCTTGAACCGAAACCCAGAGTGGTAACGGTTTGCCCGGTTTTTCCGAGTTTGACGGTGGGAATGCTACGTGCGGCCTCCGCGACCAGCGGGCCGGCAAGTACGACTCCGGCACCAGCCGCAGCGGAAGTGGCCAGAAATGTGCGTCGGGTGAAAGGCGTTTTGTTGCTCATGACGAACTCCTCTGGTAAGGTGTTTCATCATTGTGGGTGCTCAGGAGAAGCGAGCGATCTTTGGACCGGGTTTCGCCAACGGCAGTAACTCGGATGGCCCGGTGATCTTTTACTGGACATTCGTGTTCGCAGATACCGCATCCGATACAGAGTTTGGGGTCCACGTAGGGTTGGGTGAGCCGTATCTGTTTTCCCCATCGGTCAGTGAGTTCAACTTCACGTGAAAATATGGCTTTGGGCGAGGTGGGACAGACTTCTTCACAGACCACACAGGGAGTGTCCATTGCCCAGGGCAAGCAGCGACCCCGGTCGTAAAAGGCCGTGCCGGTTTTGATGGGCCCCAGGTCTGTAAATTCGCCAATGCCCAATTTCTGCGCGATGGAGATTTTCTGGATAGCGCCTGTGGGGCAGACCTGGCCACACAGGGTGCAGTTGAGTTCGCAGTAGCCCATGCGCATGTTCATAACAGGTGTCCAGATGCCCTCCAGACCAGCTTCCAACAGGGCCGGTTGTAGCACGTTTGTGGGGCATACACGAATGCACTGGTCGCATTTGATACAGCGTTCCAGGAACTGTGGTTCGGCAACCGACCCCGGCGGCCGGACGACGGCCTTGTTGAAGTTTTTATCCAGGTCTCCACTGCGCCGGGTGAAAGGATAAAAGAGGAGCGCTCCGATCCCGGTAAGGAGGGCCGTGCGCCGGTTCAGGTCTGGAGATGTAACTTCGTGAGACCGGGAAGGAAGCAGTTCGAAATGGAGTGCATCGTAGGGGCAGTCGTCTATGCAGTTAAAGCAGACGAAACATTCGGATGTACGCAGGTGGGTGTGCGGGTCCGAAGCCCCTTCGCATCGTTGCAGGCACAGGTCGCAGTCCACGCATTTTTGCACGTCGCGCTCAATCCGCCAGAGGGAGAAGCGGGAGAGCAGGCCCAGGGTGGCACCCAGAGGGCATACGGCGCGGCAGAAGAAGCGCGGGATGAAGAGATTCATGGCTATAAAAAAGAAGAGAATGAAGCCTACGATCCAGGCCAGGTGGTGGGAATGCGGCCGGACATAGATCCATTCGGTGGGCATGTCCAGCGCGGGGAATATGGAGATGGTAAAGGAGCGGAAGAGCAGACAGATGGGGTCCAGCAGGCCAATTTGCAGGCTGCCGAACAGCGCGGAAACACCCATTGCAATGAGGATGTAATATTTGAGGGAGAACCATTTTTTGTAGCGGTTGCTCTCTACCTGCTCTGCAATGGTACGGTTGTTGAAGAGCCAGCCCGTGAACTGATGAAGTGTGCCGTATGGACAGATCCAGTTACAGAAGATGCGACCCAGCAAGAGCGTCGGAATGAGCAAAACGAGCGACCAGACCAGACTGCGATAAAGGGTATGGGTGGTCACGGAGGTGGCAATAGCCACCAGAGGGTCGGCTTCCAGGAAAAGCGAGACCGGATACCCTTTGAGATACCCGAACTGGGTGACAAAGGCGAAAAAGAGAAAGAGGCCGAAGAAGAAGATCTGAGAGATAAGGCGGGTGTGTGTGATGCCCATATGGATCCCCGGTGGACAAAGGGCGTGCGGATTTTTAGCCCACCTGCACTTCCCGGTGGTTGAGGTTTTTCCATTTTGTCGTACCCAGGCCACGGGCCTCCGCACGGTGCAGATATTCCAGGGTAGCAGGGTCGCGGTCCAGCAGGCTGTACCCGAAGGTGTCCACGGCAACCATGTCCGTGCCCACAATCAGGGTGTTTTTTTCGGCTACGTCTCCCAGGCTACCGCCGGTAGGTCCGTTGCGCATAAGCACACGGGTGGCGTCCAGGACGACGAGGGTGGGTTTGATCATGTGCGGGAAGTCCGAGACGATGCCGTGGATGCGCTGGTGGAACTGATTTCGTTGGCCACCCAGGAGGCCGTACCAGTTTTTCATGGTCATGGAGCCCCCGCACAGATTGTGGTCTTTGCACGGAGCAATGCCGATGACTTTGGTAGCTTTTTCAAATGGACGGTAAAACATAGGCCACGTGGAGAGGACTTCGCCGTTGATTTCGATTGGTTCAAACGCACTGGGGCGAGGCAAGATTAACTCCGCTCCTATCTCTTCTGATGCGCGTTGGATGCCAGATTTAAAAAAGCAGCCTTCGGGCTGGTTGATGGGATTATCTGCCACAAGAATGCGGGCGGCTCCGGCATCGCGACAGAGGCTACCCACGGTTTTAAGGACTTCCGGGCTGGTGGTTGCTCCCAACAGTGGGGCACGGTCGAAGGCGACGTTGGGTTTAAGCAGTACCACGTCCCCTTTTTGAATGAAAGCACCGATGCCACCCATTTCAGAAAGGGCTGCGCGTACGAGTTCCTGGGGATTCGTACCCCGGGCAATTGCCATCTGTACGGCGCCTGCGGGGCGTTCTGCGGTGAAGCTGGGCAGGCGGCGTGTACCCTGTATTTGTTGATTTCGGAAATGGTCTGCACCGTCTTGCGGGTCGTACAACCAGGCAGCACCCAGGGTGGCACCGGCCACGGCCAGCCCTGTGCGCCCTGCGCGTTTGAAGAACTCTCTGCGTTGTATGGGATCGGGGGACATGGAGGTCTCCAGCTGCAAGAAAGATTACCGGGCCTTGAGGTGTGCCAGGAGCTCGGACGCGATTTCTTCTGCCAGC
>JAQCGA010000647.1 GCA_027619145.1 bacterium
TTGTGGATCAATTTTGAAGTGGGCCGCTGGACCATTGCTACAGGCGAGACAGTATATACCGGATATAGCCGGGTGTGGCGTGGGTTCGCGCCGCTGTTTATTCTGATCACCGTATTTAGCTGGATTGCACCCGGGTGGGGTCGGGCTTCGGGGTTGGCGTTGAAGGCGCTGCTGGTAGGGCCGGAAGGCTGGGGGTCGGATACGGCCTGGACGATGATTACGTTTGCTGGTGTGGCTCTGTTGCTGTTCGGGCCGCAGCTGATTTACCAGTCTGTGGAGCGCACCATTGAGTTGCTGGTGATTGTTGTGACTGTTGGACTGGTGATTGTCGCTTTTGCTGTAGGGTCTGCGGATACCTGGAAAGCACTGGCCGCCGGGGTGATGAATGTGGGGTACCGGGATCCGGAGCTGTCTGTGAAGGCGTTGTTCATTGCCATTGTGTTTGCAGGTGCGGGGGGTACGGCCAATCTGTTTCTGACCTTTTACTTGCGGGATAAACATATTGGCATGGGGCGGCATGTGCCTACGATGTTGAACCCGCTGTGGGGGCGAATGGAGGCGATGCCTTCTACGGGGTTTCGATTTGAGGAGACCGAGGAAAACATCACGCGGTTTCGGAGCTGGTGGGCGTATGTGAAAAAGGATCAGATCTTGTTTTTCTGGTTGTTGAATACGGTTACTATTCTGTTGTTTATTTTTGGAGCGCTGGCGGTGTTGCATCCGAAGGGGATTGTGCCTGCTGCGGGTACGCTCATTTGGGATGAGGCGCAGATTCTGGGTGAGGTGTGGGGTGCACCGGGGCGTTATATTTTTTTGATTGTGGGTCTGGCCACGTTGTTCAGTACACAATTGGCGCTGGTAGACGGGGTGTCTCGGTCTGTGGCGGATATTGTGTATACGAATTTCCGAGGCGCACGAAAGCGAGACCAGAGCTGGTGGTATTTGCTGGTGGCGGGGGTGTGGATTGTAGCCGGTTGTGCAATTACCTATGTGATGGAACAGAAGGGTGTTTCTGAACTGGGCTTTCTATTTAATGCGGCATATGTGGGCGGGTTTGCCATGGCGATCTATGTACCGCTTACCTTGTATATTAACCACCGGTATCTGCCCCGTCCTGCTCGACCGGGCGGGGTGTGCACGGCAATGATGATTCTTGCTTCGCTGGTGTATGTCGCTTTTGCGGTGTCGTGCGTGGTGTGGGAGATCAAGCAGTTCTAGGAAGGAGAGCATGATGCCGAGAGAACCGGAACCTTCGTGGCGAGATGGAATTCGGGCGCTGCACCCGGAAGAGTTTGAGGGCCTGAATGAACTGGTAAGCACGGTGTTTCACCCCGGCCTGGTGGCGGACTTTCCACATTTTCTGACGCCGGAAAATGCTGGAGATTTGCGCGTGGCGGTAGTGGATGGGAAGGTGGTTTCGCACGTTGGCGTGTTGAAACGTGACGCTTCGATTTTTGGCTGTACGGTGCGGGTGGCCGCGATGGGTGGGGTGGCTACGTACGAGGCGCACCGCGGGAAAGGGTATGCTTCGGCACTGTTTGAAGAAACCGTACGCGTAGGCAAGGAAGACGGAGTAGATTTTATGCTGGTGTCCGGATACCGGAAGATGTACCACCGGAACGGGTGCCGGTACGTGGGGCAGGACTGGACGTTTACGGTTCCTTTAGACCGGATTGAGGATTTTGATGACGGGAAGGTAGAGCTGGTATCGGCCGGGCCGGAGGACGTTCCCGCAATGGCCGAAGTGTACCGGCGCGAGCCGGTACGCTGGATGCGGCCACCATCGGACTTTCTGCACGGGTTAGCAGGTAGGCGGTTGTCTAAGGCATTTGTTCTGTGCGAGCAAGGGATGTTGCAGGGGTATGTGATCGTACAGCAGCCCAGAAAAGGGGGTGAGGGCCGGGGAAAGGTGGTGGAAGCGGCGGGAGATCGGCGCTGTTTGGTGGGTGTTTTGGGGCGACTGATGAAAGAATTGGATATGAAATCTCTGGAGGTGCACGCAGGCGGATGGGACCGTCCGTTCCAGGATCTGCTGAAAGCGAGGGGGCTTCATGGAGAGCCTGCAAACGCTGACGGCACGGTCACATTGATCAACTTTCCACAGTTTATGGAGCGGATGCGGCCGTATTTTACCGAGGTGGTGGGTGAACGTGTGGCCCGGGGCCTGGTGTTTCGGCAGCACGGGAATGAGATGCTGTTTTATTTTGGAGGAGACTGTGTGAAGGCACCGGACCAGGGTGCTGCGGTACAGCTGATTTTCGGCACGCTGGATGGGGCCGAGTCTGCATTGTTAGAGGCGGGTGGATGTGCCGGAGAGATCCTGTCAGAAATTTTCCCATTGCCCGCCTTGTGGTACGGAATTAGTTTTTTGTAAGAGCGATTGATTTTAAGTAGCCAGGGTATCATCTGATTGAGGAGGTACGATGCTGCGTAGGATTTTGAGATATATGGCGGTCGGAAGCCTTTGCCTGGGGTTGTTCGGTCCAGCAGTGGCAGAAGACGAGATGGTGTTGCCTCCATCGGCAGAGAAGGTGAGGCCGATTCTGGTGGGCATGGAGGCTCCGGTGGGCATCTTAAAGACCGGTGCGGGTGTGGATGTGGACCTGGCGGCGGTGCTTGCGGAGCAGCCTTCGGTTCTGGTGTTTTACCGGGGGATGTGGTGACCGCATTGCCGCAGGCAGTTGGGTCAACTGCAAACGTACCTGCCGGAATTGGAGAAGCTGGGATATCGCGTGATTGCCATTAGCGGTGATCCGCTGGAAAAAGTAACCGAACTGGCGCAGAAGCTGGGTGCAGGGTATGAGATTCTGGCCGATCCGGGGCTTGCTGTCACACGGCAGTACGGTATTGTGTTTCAGGCTGGGGAACGTCAGCCGCTGCCGGTTCCTGCGGTGTTTGTTGTGGGTACGGCCCGGGGGGTTCGTTTTCATTACGTACATCCAGACTATC
>JAQCGA010000648.1 GCA_027619145.1 bacterium
TTATAGCGATTTCAGGCCTCCATTTTGATCTCACATTTATTCGCCATACGGGTCTGCCTTCCCTGCGGGACTATCTGATCCACCGGATCAGAGCGGGAACCGGTGGATCTTTCGAGGGGCTGGTATGCCGGGAGCTTTTCCGTACTTTTGTTCGGACCCGAGCGTTCGGAATGCGGTTCAAGCCTCGATTCTTCCTTTTGTATAACGATCTTTCGGTCTCTTCTGTAGGGCGAACAATTGTTCTACGGTCCACTGGTTGTAAGTCGGTCTTCTATGAGCACTCCAGCAACAGCCTGATTGAAGGTGTTGAACCCGATCTCGCATATCTTCTTTTTGATGCTGTAGCAACATGGGGGCAGGCCATGACGGGCTATTTTCAGAGGCCTCCGGGGAACTTCGGAGAGTGCTGGGAAGTGGGTTGTATCTGGGCGGAGCACGTGCGTGTTGTGAGAGAAGACGAGGGTCTTCTGAAAGAATATAAAACACAAATTGAACATCAGGTTGGGCGGCCGCTTCCTGAGCAGGCCCGCACCATCAGCATTTTCGATACCACGATCAATCCTGTTTTGTTCACCCAGGAAGATCTGTCTCTTTTCCTTGCGGATGTCGCATGGCTGGCCGAAACGTTTCCCGATGTTCTTATCTTCTATAAAACAAAATGGAGTATCGAATTCTTAACCGAACAGTTCGGAGAGGAATTCCAGAAGCGATTTCAACGTTTGTACGAAATCCCGAATGTGATTGTCATTCCTAATTATTTTGAAACGGCTGCGATCATCGGTCTGGCTGATTTGACAATTTCTGCGTGCTTTTCAACCACGGCTATCGAATCGATCGGATGCGGGACCAGGGCGTTGTACTACGATGTTTCAGACCGGTGTCCTCCGGACAATATTTGGGGGGCTTTCTGGCATCGAATTCCAGAATTGGTGTGCAGAAGCCGTGAAGAACTCAAGGATCGGATTTACAAATTAATGTATGAGACATCGGACGAAGAGTATCGAGATTATCTGCACCTTAATTTCAAACATATGGACGGATTTTTTGACGGCAGGGCCATTACGCGTTTGCGACGTAAACTGGCGGATGGCATGGATGCCCGGTTAGCGGCAGAGCAAGATTATGGCCGGTAGCCTCGCTTTTGTAGAAGTCCCTTCGCAATTACCGCACGTACCTTCTGATTTTCAGATTATTTCACTTTCACCTCTGGTGGAGGTGGCTCTCGAGCAGCAAGGCCGAACCTTTATTCGTCCTGAAGATTATTTGGATGAGTCTGCGCTGCTGCAGGAGGGACTCGTCAACTATGAAAGAGTAGAAACTCTTTGTGGTGCGCTGGATACCATTTTTGCTGATCGAATTCCAGCGGTCAAAGGAGAGGGACTGCAGCCCGCACGGTGGCATTACTTCTGGCTTAAAAAAGTGTACGATGCATTCTTCCTCCGGGCTTACCAGGTTCACAGGGTGTTGATTTCCGAAACACCAGGGGAAGTGATATATTTTAACCGTAGCTGTGCAAACCTGACCCGGGAGTGGATCGGCCTGACAGAGTCTCTATATGCGCCCGTGCTGGAATATCTTCTCTCGGCACTGAAAATTCCAGGAAGGCAACTTGGGTCAGTATTCGAAGAGTGCAGGCCGTCGTATTCCCTGCAAAAAAAAACGCTTTCCCGGTTGTGGCAGATGCCACGTCGAGCCGTTCAGCGGTTCACAACAAGGGCGCAGAATCTGTTGCGTTATGCGCTTCCTTTTCCTGTCCAAGGTCGCGTGCTGTGTCTGGATTTTGAAAGCAACCTACCCTTCATCCAGCCAGAACTGGAACGGTTGGGCCTTGAGGTATGGGTCTGGAGCGAAGGCTCTACTTTCTACCGGGTCGGTGCTTTGAGAACCTCTACTGCCGAGATGGATGTTCAGCTGTCAAAGGATCTACAGATTTCGGTCTGGGCTGCCATCGAAGCCTCGCAGCTCGTACGAGATGCTTGCTTTGTTGACGGTCTTGATCTGTGGACGGTTATGGCTTCCCGGTTCAGACGTCTGGTTGATTATGGCCTGCCTGAGGTGCTTGCTAATTACGCGTCGGCCCGGAACATATTGGATCGAATTCAGCCGGATGCCGTGTTGATGTCCGTAGCATCTCTGCCTCGGGAGAAAACCATTTGCCACGTGGCGCGTTGTATGGGGGTTCCCTCTTTTGTGTCCCGGCACGGAGAGGCGGGCATGCACCGATCTCCAATGGCTACGTATCAGGATATCGATTCGGTCGATTGGGCGCTGTGCTGGGGAAGGTGGGAAGCTGAATGGACCCGACGACACAGCAGGCGGAGGACCCGTCCTATTGTTGTTGGCGCTCCAGTGGTTGAGGCAGGTGCAAAATCAGTATCTTCCCGCAACGCTGTGCGGAGGCAGACGGGATATTCCGGCAGTCGGAGGATTGCGCTTTATGTGCCAACCCTGTCGGGTGGCAATAACTGGTACGCAAGCTACATGCCTGCAGATAATAATTACTACCGCCACTGCCAGAAAGTTGTTAAAGCGATATTGGGCCTGGACCAGTGGCGCGTGGTTATCAAAGAACATCCGGGAGTTTCGAATTCGGCTCTGGAGATGTGGTGTGAATCGGTTGATGATGATGGGCGGGTCTCTGTCATGCGCAGGCCGGGTTTTTCCGAACTGATCCATTTTTCAGATATTGTCATTCTGGATTTACCTTCTACCACTCTGGTACAGGCACTGACAGGTGGCGCCCGAATTTATGTTGTGAATCATCCCCTGGCGCATTGGGAGCCAGAGGTGATAGAATATCTTGTGGCTGCAGGCGTGAGTTTCTGTACTTCGGAAACCCTGGGTGGCCGTCTTCAGGAGGACCTGAAGTCTGGCGTATTATCCGTTCCTGGCCACAATCCCCAACAGGCCGTGGAACCGCTGGCGGATCGTTTCACTACGCCGGGGAAG
>JAQCGA010000649.1 GCA_027619145.1 bacterium
GGGATGGGTTTCATGCCCCTTCGCGCTTCTTCGTGTCATTTCGTGCTCCAGCTTTCCTCCCAGGCCATCCATGTGTTTCCCGCGCGGATGTCGTATCCTTCGTTTTCTCTGCGTGTGAGGAGGGCGGTGCGGCCGTTGGGTTGTTGTGCGATGCCCAGGACAGGGTAGGTGCGGGTGATGTCCGTGGATTCGGTGACGAAGATGTGTTTGCCGATGAGGGAGGCCAGTTCGGTTGGCGTGCCTTTGGTGAGGAGGCCGGATTCGTGCTGGGTGAGGAAGGTGCCCAGGATGGGGCCGGAGAGGGTGGCGTGTTTGGTGTTGATCCGAGTGTTGCCCAGGTGAAGGCGGGTGCCGCCAATGAGGAGTGTGCGGTCAGAACCCATGAAGCCGAAGCGTCCGTCGAAGGTGAGTTTGCGGCGGCCGAGGCGGATGGTTCTGGGAGGCTTGCCGGGGCCCGCGCTTACGAAGAGGTCTTTGCCTCTGGGGGTGGTGACTTCGATGACGCAGGTGAGGGATCGGGGGTCTTCGTAGAGGATGCGTGCGCTGGAGACGGCGTTGCTTTCGGCGTAGAGGGTGACGAAGATGCTGGGACCTCGGGTTCGGCGGCGTATGATGTAGGGGACCGTAGAGCCATGGTCATGGGCTTTTCGCTGTCCGAAGCCCTGTCCGATGAAGACGGTTTCGTTTTTTGTAGCAGGGATGTGTACGCGGAAGGGTTTTCCACCGTCTGGTTTCCAGGTGGCGGACCAGGGTTTGTCTGAGGTGCCAGTGCGGACTTGTGTGAGATCGTAGATGGGTTCGTTGGTGCGTGTTGGGGTTATGCCGGAAAGGCGGAGAGATCGGCCGGGTCCGTGGAGGGTCCAGTCGTGGGTGCGTCCGCCTTTGACGCGGAAGATGTCCAGGACGTACTCTGTGGGTCCGGAATTGACGATGGCGATGGTTCGGCGGTAGGTGGAGGCGTCGTCGTAGGCGTTGGAGGAGGCTTCCATGACTTTGAGGTCTGGACCGGTGGAGAAGAGGTGAAAGGTGGCGCGGCGGCCACGGTCTTTTTGTTCTTTGCCATTGATCAGGACGAGGTTGTGCGCCAGGGTTCGGCGGGTCATTTTTCCGAGCTGGTCCATGTCCCAGAGGTAGCCGAGGTCGGTGAGGAGTTCGCGTCCATCTTTCCAATAGTAGAAGTTGAGGTGATCGTAATGGTGGTGGCCCTTCCAGTCTGCTCCGTAGAGGATGGCAGAGCTACCGCTGCCTCTTGATCCGGTACGGAGGGTGCCAATGTTGAGGTGGGGGCCCAGGTCGTCTGTGAAACGAGGGGATTCCTGAGGGAGGGCAGATGCTTCGCGGTAGAATGCACCCGAGGTATCCAGGTTGCCACCGTACCAGAATTGGGCGATGCGACCGACATAACAACGTGGGATTTTTGCGATGTCCCGCTGGAGTAAGCGATGGGTTTCTGTGGGATAGTTCCGGGCGAGGATGTCGCTGAACATGGCCGAGAGGTGACAGGGGAGACGGTTGTCGGTGAGGAGTGGGTAGTCCAGGTTCTGGAGGAGGGGGCGAGCCATGCCGTTCCATACGGCACGATACCGCGGCCATTGGTATAGATCGAGGTGGTCCAGGTGCGTGGGGGCCAGGTCGATGCCTTCGGGATCTCGATAGTGCTTGAGGGCTTCTGTGACGCGCCAGATGCCGTGGAGCATCATGCCGGCGTAACCGATGGATTCGGAGGTGCCGCCATCGGGAAGCCACCAGTCGCGAACGGCGCGGACGAATCCGTCCAGGCCGAAGCGAACCAGGAGCGGGTCTCCACAGGTGAGGCCGATGAGGGCAACGGCGCAACGGTTCATGCCGGTTTTGTTGTTGGTGGCGTGGTCCGAGAAGAGCATGACTGCGGCATCCATCAGCAAGTTTTTTTCAATGTGATAGCGGTCTTCGTCGGAGAGGGTGGGGGCAACCAGGTCGTAAGCCAGAATAAGTTTCTGGAGGGATGCGCCTTCGAAACCCGCCGAAGAGCCCCAGCGCAAGGTGGCCCAGTACCCGGCGTGTAGTTTTCGGTCGCGTGGGTTGCCGGGAGGTGCCCAGTCGTCTTCGGGGAGGTTGTTTACGCAGGAGGACGCAATTCTGGGGTCCATGTCCGCGATGTCACCGTAGGCCGAGTGGACGAGGTAGCGGGGGTGTACGTCTGCGAAGCGACATAAGATGAGGGCGGCGCTTCGGGCGTACGTTTTTTTTCCAGTGAGCGCATAGGCCAGGGCCAGGTCTTCGGCCAGGTTTGCGGCGTGGCGACACTGGTGAATGCGGGCGTGCCCGGAGAAGCTGGAGTGGATGGCGGGGTACCCGTAGGCGGGCCAGGACTTTTTGCTGTAGAGGGTGATTTTTTGAGAGGGATCAAATTTGCTGTGGAAGACGAGGTCTTCGGGATATTCTTCATTGGGATAGACGGTGCCGCAGCCTTTGCAGCGGACGTGTTCGGGATCGTCGGGAGACCAGTCGTAGGCCCCATGCTTGGGGGCGAATTCACACTTTGGGCACATGGTGAAGTGTGGGGAGTACGGGGTTGTGGATGGGATATACGTTGTGGTCCATTTTTTTGTGATCGAGCCGGCGGTCTCTACTCGCTGGAGAAGCGTTTGAAGCGCCTGTTTTGCCCAGGTATGATGTGCAACATTTTCACGGGCACGGCTGATGTCTTCGTTGGAGAAAATTGTGACCGGGTGGCGGACACTGGTACGATGTTTTTCCCAGCGGGAGAGATCCATCATCTCTGGGATGCTAAATTCCCCCTGCCAGGTTTCAAGCCATGAGAGATTGGCGGACATAATTTTGCCTTTCGTGAAAACGGGGCGCGGCACGCCGCGCCCTTACGGATTCAGGCCGAAGACTCGGCAGGCGTTATCGCAGAGGAGGTTCTTTTTGACGTTCTCGGTAAGTTCGCCAAAGAGGACGCG
>JAQCGA010000650.1 GCA_027619145.1 bacterium
TCCGCCCATCCAATAAAACCATCGTCCGGTTGTTCAGCGCCTTGTTCAACCCCCGGATGCTCACCTCGCCGTAAAACGTACGCGTGGACATCACGTCCACACCCGGTACGCCGCGCAACGCATCCCACAGTGTTTTTGCCCCGGATGCCTGAATATCTTCTGCTGTAACCACATAGACCGTAGCCGGAGACCAGCGAATCGAATATGGCAAGCGCGACACCGTGACCACCTGGAGCGCCTCGGCTTCGGCTTCGAAGAACTCGAAAATATCGGTCTCCTTCGCCAATGCCTCCCGGCCCACCAGAAGCCATATAGCAATCAGTATGGGAAAATTTATCCATCGACACATCATCGTCGCACTTTCAGTTTCACAACCACTTGGACTGCATCCAGGCGCGGTTTAACCCAAATCCGCTACACACAGTATATATCAAGATACCTCACGAATCAACTTCCACTTACAAATGGGTAACGATTCACAAATATACATCGGAATCCACCAGATTATGGCCCAATATTATGAACACATCCTCCCACCCTACCGCAGGTTATATCCTGGGCCGATTTCCCTCTCCGTACCCTACAAGCTCCACATATCCCCCTCCAATCCTGCCCTCTACCCCCAGCACGTCCACCGCCCCCTCCCAGTAAAACATCGTCTTCATCCTCTGGCTTCGGTTCTCCTGGTCCGCCAGTTCCGGTACCACCTTGATCCGCAACCCTTCCGTCGGTATTTCCAGTTCCCATCCCGCCGGATACGTTGCACCCGTCTCCGTGCTTGTCCAGAATTCCGTTGCCCGCACCGTGAAATCTCCTCGCTCCAGGTACCGCACCTGGCCCGTTGCAGACACCACAGTGCCCCGCGCAAAATCTACCGCCCCGGACCGATCCCGTAACAAATACAGCATCAACTCCCGCCCGTCATCCAGTTGTAAACTGAACCAGTCCCATCCTACCTGATGTTCTTCCAGTTGATTGGACCCAAACTCCTTGTCCATCCAGCTCTGCCCGCGTACGCGCACAGTATCTTCCCCCACTCGGACCGTACCCACAGTCTCCAGCCTGGTAAAACTGTAGTACTGGCTGGCAGCAGAAGCCCCCATACCCTTCTTGCTATACCCATCCGGCCCCTGGAAAATTCTGGGTTTCACCGGCCGTGTGTGCAACGAAAATGCCACCTCCTGCGCCCGGTCCGCCATAGAAAAATCAAACGCTTCCCCGTTCCACCGAAGTGTCCAGGTCTCCTCCGTACCCGCCGGCCCCCTGCTCCAGGCAATGGTTGAATCCGGAAATACCCCGAACCCGCCCAGAAGCGGCACAACCCGGTAAAGCACCTCACTGAACACATGCCGCCCTGCAGAAAGGTCACTGATTGCCGCGTGCCCCATAATCAAATTCCCCGTGGCCCACTCTGAATTCAGCACTGGCTGTTCCGGCAACAATCCCACCCGAAAAAACGTGAACTGGTACCCAAATCGCCGCCCGGATTCCGACTCCAGGTGCCCAGTAAAGTACCACCACTCCGTTTTATAACCCGCCCGCGCCCAATGATCCTCCGGAAACGACCACACATAATCCGCCCGCGCCGTCTTCCATCCATCCGCCCAAGCCGCAACACTCACCACCACCAGCAATCCAATTATCAATCGTTTCATTTCAAACCTTTATTGCCCTGAGGTTCGCCTCGACAACAGCACCGTGCCACCCCAATTTCGTATAGAGGATTTTCCCTTTGCGTCTTCGCGCCTTTGCGTGAGACCGCCTTTCCTACTGCCGCCCCATCCGCACATTCTCCGGCACCCCTTCCCAGTTGGACCGAAATGGATTAATATCCAGCCCCCCACGCCGTGTGTACCGCGCATACACCGTCAACTTCTCCGGCTTACACCGCCTCATCAAATCCATAAAAATCCGCTCCACACAATGTTCGTGAAACTCGTGGTGCTCTCGAAATGAAATCACGTATTTCAACAACCCTTTCGCGTCAATCCTCGGCCCGGCATAATGGACCCACACACTGCCCCAATCCGGCTGGTCTGTCTCCGGGCAATTGGACCGCAACAAATTTGAAAACAGCGCCTCCTCCACCACGGATCCTTCTGCCTCCAAAAACTCCGGCGCAACCGTGTACCGATCCGTCTCTACCTCCAACCCGTCAATACACGTACCCGGAAACACCCCAAATCGCAATTCTTCGAACCGCTCCGGTGACAACATCCGAACCTCCACCTCCACACCTGCCGCCTGCGACACATCTTGTCGGATCACTTCCCGCACCGCATCCACGTTCTTGAACCGCGTCTGATTGAGTGAATTCAGATACAGCTTGAGCGATTTGGACTCCACAATCGAGCCCGAATCACATGGTACCCACATTTCTGCAATAGCCACCTCCGGCTTGCCGCCCGGCTGCAGCCAGGACACCTCGTACGCATTCCAGATATCGCATCCAGAAAACGGCAGCCTCCCGGTAATCCCAAGCTCCGCCCGCTTGCCTACCCGCGCCACAGGAAACAACAGTTCCGGCGCATACGTTCCCACATACTCCACCGCTTTCCCCAGCGGTGCCCCTTTCAAATCTTCCTTCTCCGACATCAACCCAACTCCTCCATCGTCGATCAATTTTTCACAAAAACCCTGGGCGGACGGTTATCCGCCCCAACCACCTCGGGCGGACACACAGGTCCGCCCCTACAACAAAACGAACAACGGGGTAACTACACCTCCCACACCCCCGGGCGAACACGAGGTTCGCCCCTACACCGCCTTACGTCCCACCACCGGTTCCCCTTGGCGTCTTTGCGCCTTTGCGCGAGACCCGGTTTTCGTATCACACATCATCCCGGCTCAGCTCCACCGCCGGGGTCCGGCTCGCACGAAAAGCCGGGTACAGACTGGCCAGAACCGCCGCGCCCAGGATGGTGCCCACCTGCTCCAGCA
>JAQCGA010000651.1 GCA_027619145.1 bacterium
CGTTTGCAGGAAGTGCGTTCCCTGTGGATCGAACTTTTCTGGCTTCGGAACTGGGGTTTTCGCGGGTAACAGAGAACAGCATTGATGCTGTGAGCGATCGGGACTATTTGCTGGAGTACCTCAGTGCAGCGGCCATTTTGATGGGGCATTTGAGCCGGTTCTGCGAAGATCTCATTCTCTGGTCGTCTTCGGAGTTTGGGTTCGTGGAACTGGACGATGCATACAGTACCGGGTCCAGCATGATGCCGCAAAAGAAAAATCCGGATTCTCTGGAACTGGTACGCGGCAAGACCGGGCGGGTGTATGGCAATTTGATGTCGCTCCTTACGGTAATGAAGGGGCTGCCCCTTACGTATGCGAAAGACATGCAGGAAGACAAGGAAGCATTTTTCGATACGGTGGATACGGTCTGTATTGCGCTGGAGGTGTTTGCAGGGGCGTGGACAACAATGACTGTCCGTCAAGAGCGTATGTCTGAAGCTCTGGACGGGATGATTCTGGCCACAGATCTGGCGGATTACCTGGTGCGTAAAGGTGTGCCGTTTCGGGAGTGCCACCGTGTGGTGGGCCGCCTGGTGCGCAAGGCACTGGATGCGGGCAAACGGCTGGAGGAACTGGATCTGGAGGAATTACAGGCAGAGTCAACGGATTTTGAGGCAGATGTTCGAGATCTTCTTTCGGCGGAGCGCAGCACATCGTTGCGCGATTTGCCGGGCGGTACCGGGCGCACGTCTGTCCGGAACCAGACGGCCAGTGGATGGCGCCTGTTGGCGGCACGGATAAAAGAGGCAGAGGGATGAATTCGTTTAAAGAGCGCGATGTGCGGCGACAGTACGGTGTGTTACAGCACAAGCTGGAGCAGGGTCTTACACAGCTCAAGGCAACGGTTGGAGAGGATGTGATCGGTATCGGGTTGTTCGACAACGAAGAAGAATTCGTTTCGGAATGCCGCCGGTACAATGAGCTGGGTACGCTATATGTGGGCGTGAACCCACGATCTGTTCGATTGCTGGAAGATTATGCAGGATTAAAGAATCGGATGCGTTCCCTGTTTACAGATGTAGTGACGGAAGCGGATATCGATTATGTGACGGGTGTGGCGGTGCGAGATGTGCGCCGGCTCACTGTAGAGGCGCGGTCCTATGTGCAAGACTGTTCTGTGTTGGCGGATCGGGAGATCCTTTTTGCGCTGGACGAACCGATTGCGGTTTCACAAGACGACCGTTCGTCTACACAAGTGCAGGTTGCGAAGTGGATGTACGGGCAGGAAGATCCGTCCTTGATTTCGCTGGTGGATTTCATCCGGGTAATTGGTACGGCACTTCCCCAACCCGGCTGGTTCAGGCGGCGGACCCAGTTCCGCAAATACCGGCCGTATATTCTGGAAAATATTGCATCAAAAATTACAGGAGAAGACGGTAAGAAGAAGGGACGTTCGTGAGGTGCGGATGCTGACGTCGTTTGAAGCGGCGGCCGAACACCTGGTCCACGGACTTTCAGGCTTGCGTAAGCGTGCACCAGAAGCGGTGGTGGTGGCTGTGGGTGGGCCTACGGCTGTTGGGAAGTCCAGGCTGGCCCGGCTGTTCCAGGATACGTTGAAGTCCCATGGGGAGTGTGCGTGCATTCTGGAAGGAGACCGGTTTTTGCTTCCGCAGGCGCGTCGTGCGCAAACGGCCGGGTTTCCGGACGGGATCTATGAGGTGGCACGCGTTCTGGCGGCAGTGAAGGCGTTGCGGGCGGGGCGAATGTTTAAGGCCCCGTTTTACGAGCGCATGGGGCGTACTACTGGCCGCGCAACCGTATCTCTACCGGATCTTTCATTGCCGGAGGAGGTGCGCGAATTCTGTACGCGGAATCGAGCTGCGTCTTCAAGCCGTTTGGTGGTAGACCGGGCAACGGGTGATGTGGAGGAAGAAATTCATCCAGGCAGGAAGGTCTGGATTTTTGATTCTGAGCTGGCGTTGCTTTACCCGGCATTGAAGGCGTTGTACGATGTTAGCTATGGCATCCGTGCTTCTCGGGAGGTGCGGCGCAGGCATTTCCTGGAGGCCGTTGAGCGGGGAGAGCGGTATGCCACGCTGAGCCGAGAGGAAGCGGCCGCAAAGATTGAAGGATTTTTTGATACGGATGACAGATTGATTGAACCCACCGTAGATGACGCAGATTATGTGGTGGTTCTAAACGGCTGATCGGGTTCTGGAGTATCGAAATGCCAAAACCAGGCTGTTCCGGATTGAACTGACCACGCTGGTGATTGGCCTGGCCTGTTATGTGTGCAGTGTGATTGTTTATTTGCTAACAGGAGACCCGGCTTGACCTGGGAACTTTCTATGGGGACGAGGCGTTGATAAGCAAGTGTCGGCGGCGTTGAATTGCCTGAACACGTTCAGAACGGCCGGGAACACATCCTTATATCCCAACGGGGGGACCATGTTTCACAAAATAGTTGCAGCGCTAACCGCGTTGAACCTTTTGTGGTCCGTAGTGGCAACCACAGGCAGTGCATGGGCGGCTGAAGCCAGCGCTGTGGAAGAGACGGTAGTTGAAAAAGAAAAGCCGCCGCGGATGATGCGTACTATTATGGGAATGGACGATGGGACCTGGGCGGTGGTGGATGTGCGGAAGGTGAAAGGGAACCTGGTGGTGTTGAGCCCGGTCGTGGGCCCGGAGATTGATCTGGAAGAGAGCAATCGGTTCGCGCTGTTCCAGGGGCGAACGGTGTTTAATGAGAAGATCAAGATTGGCCTTTTTAATATGGCGGTGCCGGGTTTCCAGTCTGCCGTATTTTTCCTGGGGCGAAATGATCGGCCGATGGTGCGGGTGCGGTTTCGGTCTGGAGCGGAGATTCAGAGCCGGACGATGCCGCTGAAGGACAAAGAAGAACTTCGGCGACCCCGCGTGCACGTGGAGCATTTTGATGACATTCAGAAGAAGGAATA
>JAQCGA010000652.1 GCA_027619145.1 bacterium
TAGGTTAAGAGCGTTATGGATTTTCGACTTTGTAGTTTTCGATGAAGACGACGTCCACGCCTCCGCGCAGGAGTTCCTGGATGGCATCGCGGGGGTGACATACGATGGGTTCTTCGTGTTTGTTGAAGCTGGTGTTGATCCCCAGAGAGAGACCGGTTTTCTTGCGGTAGGCTTTCAGGGCGTTGTAGACATAGCCGTTGTGTTTTGCATTTACAATTTGAGGTCTTGCGGTACCGTCTTTGTGGACGATGCCGGGGGCCATTTTTTTTCCGTATTCAGTTACATCGAAGCAGAGGGTCATAAACCGGGCGGGGAGCCGACCGGGCTCAAAGTTCTCGAAGTATTTGGGGGCATCTTCTTCTAGAATGATGGGTGCAAACGGCATGAATTCGGTGCGTTCGAGGCGTTTGTTCAACCAGTCCATCATGGTCGGGTCCGTGGGTTCAGCCAGGATGGTGCGGTGGCCCAGGGCCCGTGGGCCGTATTCCATGCGGCCGTTGAAAAGGCCGATGACTTTTTTCTGTACCAGACAATCCGAAACGGCGTTGGAGGGATCGTGGAGTCTCTCGAAGCGCACGGGGAATTCCTGGAGGGTTTTGAGGATGGCGGATTCTGTGACCGAATTGCCCCAGTAGGCTTCGGAGATCGCCTGGGGTTTGAGGCCAATGGTTCTGGCCGTTATGTCCAGGGCAGAGCCCACGGCCACGCCGCCGTCGCCCATGTGGGGGTGGATGAAGATTTCGTCCACGTTGTCCAGTTCAAGAATTTTCTGGTTGAGGCGCACGTTGGCGAAGGTCCCTCCGGCCAGGGCCAGGTGGCGCAGTCCGGTCCTTTCGGCCGCTGCTTGTGCGACACCTACGATGGTGTCTTCGAGTACTTTTTGCGCGCCATAGGCGATTTGTTCGACGGTGAATTTTTCGAGAGCTTTCTTGAGTGCGTAGTAAGCGTCCTGGAAGAGAAGGTGTTTTTTGTTGACAAAGCAGAGGCGGTGCGGGTCGTACCCGTAAAATTCGGAGAGGACCTGGTGGGCTTCTTCGCAAACGGTATAGGCGGCCAGGCCGGTAATTTTTCCGCCGTGTTTGATGGGGTTGAAGCCGCAGATGTAGGTGATGAGGAACCAGAAGTTTCCGGGTGAATGTACCCGTGGCCATTCGGAGAGTACGTTCAGGTGGCCGTCTTTTCCTGTGTACACGCTTCCGGCAAGGCCGTCTCCTCCGCCGTCTGCGGTGATGACGAGGGCCTCCTGGAAACCCGAAGTATAGTATGCCGAAGCTGCGTGGCTACGGTGGTGGTCCACGAATTCTACGGGGGCGTCAATGCCGAATTCTCGCAGGGATTTTTGAAGGGTCTGTTTATTGCCACTGATGAGGCTCAGGACCTGACGCGAAGCTTGCACGAACGCGCGGGTAGCCGTTACCGGCCCCAGGAGGCGTGCTGTCCCTGCGAAGATTTTCTGGAAGAGGGTCGAGTCGTCAATGTCGCTGTAAATGGGATAGTCTTCGGTTTCGACCATGGATTCGAAGCCCACACTTACGCGGTCGATTTCGTGAGGGCGAATTCCGGTGGTTTCCACCAGGTTGCGCAGGGCCAGGTAGGGAAATCCGAAGTGGAGTTTTTTGCGAGAAAAGCGCTCCTCGTTGGCGGCGTATACAGGGGTGCCATCCGAAAGGAGGCAGACGCCCGCATCTTTGCCATCGTGGATGCCGAGTACGTTCATGGTTGTGTTCCTTCTTGTAATGCCGCCGGGTCAAAGATGACCTGGAATAAGACGGCAGAAATCGTCTGCGGGTTTTGGTAGATCCAGTGGTTGTAGATGCCGTCGGTGAGGCCGCTGGAGACGGTGACTGGACGGAGGCCAATTTGTTTTCCCACGTGGTTGCGGGGAAGATTGGGAAAGTGGGTGGAGATACGTTGTGCTATTTCGGCGAAGTTTGGCCGATTCGGGTTGCCCTGTATGGAGGCGAGAACGTACAGAGGACGTGTAAGATCGGGTGAAAAAGAAGCGTTGGTGTATTTGATATAACGATTGCCATCGTTCAGGTCTCGTCGGTATGCATAGGTGAAGTCGAGTATAAATATATCTGAATTTCTCAAGGTGTGGGAGATAGACTCTCTGGCGTGTCCGTAGGCGACCATGATTTGACCGAGAGAATCTCGCACCGAGCGGATGTGTTGAAAGTTGACTGTGCCGTGAGCGAGAACGAGGAGACTCACGAGTGGAACAGTCCACATCGGTTTGTGTAACGTGCCAATGGCCCGGTTGAACAAGAGGGCGACCAGGATGCCGGTTGGGATCAATGCGCCGGTAACATATCGGGCCATGAATTCATCCGGCAGCCTGGGGAAAGCGCTGAAGGAAGCGAGAACTGCACCAAGCCAGATGACGGTAAAGGCGGTGAGGTCGCGTGTGCTCCGGGGAAGCGGCCGGAGATTTCGGCGTTTGTAGAAGAGCCATCCTGCTGCGGCAAGGGCGGCCCAGAAGAGGATCGGGCAGAGTGTGGCCAGTAGGCCGTGTGGGGTTTTACCCTGGATGGTGCCTGTGAGCAGGTGGGCGTTCCCAAACAGGAGCATAGAAAGTGTCTGGAGATTTGCAGGTTTCCACATCCAGCCTTGAGAATGATCTTCTGAAAAAGGTGTAAAGGGCGGTATTGGATTGTGGATCAGGTGGAAAATGGGGACGATGGTAATGACGATGAGCGCGAGTAAGGGTAGGTGCCTCTTGAGCGCTTCGCGCCGGTACAGGAGCAAGTAACCCAGCAAAATGACAGGGATGAGTTTGGCGCTGCCTTTGGTCCGATTGGCCAGGAGTGCGAACAGAAATATACCGGCTTGATAGGTATGAAATTTTAGTCGATCTGTTCGGTATAGATCGTGGCGTTCGGCGGCCAGGAAGAGGCCGAATGCCACGAGCATGAAACCTTGTGCAAGCAATTCAAAG
>JAQCGA010000653.1 GCA_027619145.1 bacterium
AGAATGCCCGCCATTACCAGCACCACATAGGTCTGCAACCGTCCCGTCTGGACTCGCCGCAAGTTCCCACCCGCACGGATAATCACTCCTGCTACACCATTGACCATCCCATCCACTACCCATTTGTCGAACATACCGCTCAGATAAGAAAACCCTCGGGTTAGTAATGCGGACAGATTGACAAGCCCGTCTACAATTCGGGAATCGAACCAGGCCAGGACCATGCGCGCTTTTAATACAAAAGCCAGAAATGTAGCCTCGTAAATTTCATCAATATACCATTTATTGTACAACGCCCGATACAACCAGCTACGTTCCAATTGGGCCGATTCGTGCGCTATCATTTCCGCCCTGCGGTTATAATATCGTCGGTACGCAATAAAAATACCCAGCCCTGCAACCAGAATGGACAACGCCATCGCCGGATAATGCGCCTGGTGTGCAGGATCATCGTGGGCTCCGGACGCAGCCAGAACTTCAGCCTGCCAGGAAACAGACAATGCCTGCGCATGGTGCAAACTACTTTGAACAGCACTTTCGGGCTTCTGTACCAGCTGGTGGAACCACCCTTCACCAAACGGATTCGGGCTATAAAAAAACCATAAACTCAAAGACGAAAGCACAATCAACGGCACCGTCATGGTCCAGGGAGACTCGTGTGCTTCTTCAACCACTTTCTTTTCTTTTGGCTCCCCGTAGAACGTCATAAAGATCAACCGGAACATATAATACGCCGTAAGTCCGGCCGCAGCAAAGCCCAGAAGCGGCAACAAGAGATGCTGTGGATGGGCAAAAAATCCAAACCCCAACGCCCCGGCCAGAATTGCATCTTTGCTCAAAAACCCAGATGTAAGGGGTGCTCCTGCAAGTGCAAGCGTAGCCAGCGTGAACGTCCAGAACGTCTTTGGCATGGCCTTCCGCAATCCACCCATATTGCGCATATCCTGCGGATCTTCATCGGAATGATGATACACATGGTGCATCGCGTGAATCACACTGCCCGAACCCAGAAACAGGCAGGCCTTGAACGCCGCATGCGTGACCAGGTGAAAAAATCCTGCCACATAAGCGCCCACGCCCAGTCCCATAATCATATACCCCAACTGACTGATTGTAGAATAGGCCAGCACCCGTTTGATATCGTTCTGCGCGACCGCAATCGTTGCGCCCAGGATCGCCGTAATCGCTCCAATGTACGCAATCACCACCAGCGCATCTGGCGTCAGAATGGGAAACATCCGCGTCACCATGTACACCCCGGCAGCCACCATGGTTGCCGCGTGAATCAACGCACTCACCGGCGTAGGGCCTTCCATTGCATCCGGCAGCCAAACATGGAGCGGAAATTGTGCAGACTTCCCCACGGCACCGCAGAACAGGCACAAGCCTGCGGCCGTAAGCAACCAGCCATCCAGGTGCCCCTGAGCCACCCCCAGATACACACTGTCGAAATCCAGCGCCCCCAGTTTCCAGAACAAAATCATAATCCCAACAAAAAAGCCCAGATCGCCCACCCTGTTGGCCAGAAAGGCCTTCTTACAGGCAGACGCGGCGGAGGGCTTTTCGTACCAGAAACCGATGAGCAAATAAGAAGAGAGTCCCACCAACTCCCAAAAGACATACAACAACAGGAAATTGTCCACCAGGACCAGGCCCAGCATGGAAAAAGAAAAAATCGCCAGGAACCCGAAAAACCGCGAATACCGCGGATCTCCGTGCATATACTCGGTTGAATACAGGTGAACCAAACTGCTCACCACCGTCACAACCATCAGCATGATCGTGGTAATATTGTCCACGAGCAGGCCCACGGAGATCTGGGCAACGCCCAGATCCAACCAAACCCAGCGCTCCAGATCCAGCCTAAAATGGGGGTCGGAGGCAAAAAATGCCTGTAAGAAGAGGCGTAAGGAGAGCAAAAAGGCAATTGCAATCGCCCCAAGCGGAACCCAATCCCCTCCGCGCGGCAGGCGCCGCCCGAAAAAAGCCTGAATGACAAAAGCCAGTAGCGGTAGAACAGGAATCAGCAGAATATCAAGAGGCATATCCCCCCCAGGACCAGCCCGCTCTCTGCAGAAGCGGAATTGGTATCATCAACCGCTCAACGAATCCAGACGGTCCACGTTCACCATCTGGTAGTTCCGGTAGATATTCAGTACAATTGCCAGGGCCACGGCAGCCTCCGCCGCGGCCAACACAATAACAAATACCGCAAACACCTGACCTTGAATACCCGTATCACTAAAACGGGCAAAGGCAACCAGGTTCAGGTTTCCAGCATTCAAAATCAACTCCACACCCATCAACACACTAATGGCGTTGCGGCGTGTTGCAACCGCCAGAAGCCCAAGACAAAACAGCATCGCACCGACAACAAGATAGTGCTCCAGCGTAATCATATCTCGCCTTCCTCCTCATCTGCCCCTCGGCTGGCCAGCATAGACGCCCCTAAGAGTGCTGCCAGCAACAACATCCCGGCCACCTCAAATGGAAGAAGGTAATTCGTCATCAGCGCCCGCCCGATCTCAGCCACAGTAGACTCCGGAGGTGCCGTACTCGAAAGCCGCCAGGACGTATTGATAATCACGTAGGCCAGTAAAGCAAATACAGCCCCCATCGCCACCACACTGGGCACAAACTGCACCCGTTCGGAAAGCAGGTTGGTATCGTAGATCCGGTTGGTTAACATCACACCGAACAGGAGCAAAATGAGAATGCCCCCCACATAAATGAGCACCTGGGCACCGGCCAGGAAATCTGCATGCAGGAAGATGTAGAGCCCTGCAACTCCAAAAAAAGTGAACAACAATGCAAAAACCGCATAGATCAACCGATTGACAAAAACGACGACCGCCGCCGAGCCAACCGTAACAAATGCGAAGAAATAAAAGACAAAAGTAGAAATTTCCATAAGATACTGCCCGGGGAAAAGGGT
>JAQCGA010000654.1 GCA_027619145.1 bacterium
GACGGATATGGGGTACGTGGTGGATACGGCAGAAAGCGGCTCGGCGGGGATCGAAGCGTTAAAACAGAAGCCGGTGGACATTGTCATTACGGATTTTAGAATGCCTGGGATGGATGGGTTTGAGGTGTTGCGGCAAGTAAAGCAGATTAGCCCGGATACGGAGGTGATTCTGATTACGGCATTTGGCGATATTGACGGTGCTGTTCAGGTGATGCGGGAAGGCGCGTTCGATTTTTTTAGCAAACCGGTTAAATTGAGAGAACTAACGGCTTCTTTGAGGCGCACGGTACGGTTCCAGGAAGTGCGAAAAGAAAAAGAACAGTACCGGGAGCGGTTGGAGCGGATTGACGGGGCGGCCCGGCGACGATACGGGCTGGATGCGATTGTGGGAAAAGGTTCTGCGATGCAGAATGTGAGGAGCCTGATTGCGCAGGTGTGGCCGGCCGAGACGACTACGGTGCTGGTGTGTGGGGAAACTGGAACCGGGAAAGAGCTGGTGGCTCGGGCCATTCATTACGGCAGTGGCAGGGCCGGTGACCCATTTGTTGCCGTAGATTGTTCTGCGGTTCCACAGGATCTGTTTGAGAGTCTGTTTTATGGTCACGTAAAGGGTGCTTTTACGGATGCACGGGAGGCCCGTGCGGGATATTTTGAAGAGGCGGATGGTGGCACACTGTTTTTGGATGAAATTGGAGATCTTCCGCTGGCGATGCAGGTGCGGTTGTTGCGGACGCTGGAAGAACGGCGTATCCGACGGGTGGGAGGCATGGAAGAACGGCCGGTGGACGTACGTATTATTTCAGCGACGAACCGGGATCTGACAGCAGCAATTGCTTCGGGTGGGTTTCGTAAAGATCTGTACTATCGCCTCAATACGTTCACCATCTCTTTACCTCCTTTGCGCGAACATCCGGAAGATATCCCAATGCTTGCCAACCATTTTCTGGATCGCTTTACACACGAGCTGCACAAGCCATTCTCGGGGTTTACCCCAGAAGCGGAGGATGTGCTTTCTCGCCATTCGTTTCCAGGAAATGTGCGAGAGCTTCGAAATATTTTAGAGCGTGCTGTCATTCTTTGCGGTACGGATAAAATTACGCCAGAGGACCTGCAAATAGATTTGTTTTCTCCAGTTGTTCCGGGCACCATTCCCGATATAGCCGAAAGGAACGAGTTGAACCTTTCAGAGATTGAGAAGGATGCCATCCGGGAGGCTCTGACCCGGGCAAGAGGAAATCGGGTGCGGGCTGCAGGGTTGCTGGGCATTTCTCGGGATGCATTGCGCCGACGGATGGAGCGCTACAATATTCGGGTGGAGGGCGACGAGGGCTCAGATAAAGGGTGACGACTTTCCTGTGAAAGAGGTTGGTATACTGCGCGATTTCGCGCATGCTGCGCGAGAAATCGCGCAGTTTTTTTTTGTCCTTAACGAAAAGCGCGGATGATCTACAGTTAAGATATTTATTTATAGATATTTAATTGGATATCTCCGGACTGGCAGAGGTTTTGCGTGAAAAGCGCATTGGGCACGATCTGTAACGTCTAAGAGGGCGGGGGTATTTGTTATGGATATTCTACTGGTTGACGACGAAGAGCATATTTTGCGTTCCGTAGGCGATTTCCTGACGGACTTTGGGCATCGGGTTATGCCTGCAGGAACCGGTGAGGAAGCTCTGAAACTCCTGGCTCAAGGTACGGACGTAGGACTCATTATCAGCGATATCCGAATGCCTGGAATGGACGGTTTTGAGTTTTTGCAGGCGGTTCGGACCCGGTACGCGCCTATTCCCGGCATTTTGATTACGGGGCACCAGGAAGAGCACAGTTTGCTCAAGACGCTGCGGTGTGGCGCGTATGAATATTTAAGAAAACCGATCCGTCTGAAATATCTGTTGGCGTGTATTGATGAGGTGGATGCGTCCAGGCGTCTGGGTGAGCAGCTTGTGGTTTCACGTCGGATGCTAGGTATTGCGGGTGCTTCCGCGCCGGAACAAGTGGTTCGTTCGGGGTTGGCCTACGAAATCCAGGTTCCTCTGGGTGCTGCCAGAGAAGCGTTGCAGCGCATGGGTATTTTCTGGAAGTCTGTCCAGAATGATCTGGCGAGCGAGGATGCACGAGATCATTTGGGAACAGTTCAGGACGAGGTGGCGGCGTTGTTTGTTTCTATGGAGGACAGCCTGGCGCGTATGTACAGCATTGTCCAGGATCTGGAGGCGCTGGCAGGTACGCATTCGCCTCCAGTGGAGCGGCGGGTGAACCTTTCTGGATGTTTGATGGAAGCCGCAGAGAAGGTGGGTGCTACCCTGTTTGCGGGGGTTCATCCGAAGTGGGATTTTGATGACGATGCGCTGTACGTCCTGGGCGACCGGAGAGATTTTCTGCATCTGTTTTCTCATTTGCTGGACAATGCAGCGCGGGCGGTAGCCTCGTCTCAAGAGGCCGAGGTTCATGTGCGGGTTCGCCGGGAGGATGTAGACCAGGTTCGAATTGAGGTGCACGATAATGGGTGCGGCATGTCGGAGGAGGTACGCGCGCGCGCATTTGAGGCATTTTTTACCACACGTCCTGAAGGAGAAAGCCTGGGGGTGGGGCTGCCTGTGTGCCAGGAGATTGTGCGCAGGCACGGGGGCGAAATTGGTTTTGAGGATGACAAAAAACAAGGTACCACGTTCTGGATTCGGCTGCGTCGGGCGCCGGAATAATTGTCGTTTTTATCGGTTGTCCACTTCGGAAGGAGGAGATAAGATGTCGATATATCGTACGGTGAATCGGTGGATTCTGGCTGGTGTGGCCGCAGGACTGATGGTTTCAGGGTGCGGAGATGATAAGAACCCCACATCTTCGAGTGGATCCGCCACAGTGCCCGACCATGCTGGAGCCAATACCGCGATTACGTCTTCAAATGCAAAACAGGTTATGCTGGAAGT
>JAQCGA010000655.1 GCA_027619145.1 bacterium
CTTTGAAGGAGAGGTTGAATTCCGCGAGCATATCTGCGCATTCGTTTTTGGTGAGGATCTGGCCGTGGTGGAAGGGGTCCAGAAAGATGTTTTGTTCTGTTCCTATTTTGTAGTTGATCAGGAAGTGGGCGGGCATATTGATGCCTACAAGCGGGAGATCCAGGCGGCGGCCTAGAAGCAAGTAGATGACCGAAAGAGCAATGGGCAGGCCGGTCTTTCGGTCGATGACACGGTTGAGGTAGCTGTCATCGGGATCTGCGCCGTAGTTTTTTTTGCCTTTGAAGCCCTGTTCTTCAAAGAGGTACTGATTGAGGGTGCGGATCACCCGAAGGGGGTGGTCGTCGGGTGCAATTTGTGGAGACAGGTGTGTGGCCATTCGGTCCAGCAGGGCGCGGTAGCGCGCTTCTTCCAGGTCCGGGTAGGCGAATCGGGCCAGGAGGAAGGCACCGGTTTCCAGGTCCGTGCCCTGTTCTACCAGGGTCTGGAAGCACACGTTGAGGGCTGGCTTTTTCAGGCCGTGTAGAACGCGTTCGGCTTCGCGTTGTGCGCGGGAGCCTGCTTCGGAATGGTCCAGGATTTCTCGAACGGTATCTTCGCCCAGTTCAAAGAGTTTCCGGCGGACCTGGCCCACAATCTCTTCGTCCTCGTCTTCCAAGAGCGAGAGAATGGCGCGAATCCGGCCGTTCATGCCGCACCCCGTTCACCCCGGCGGCCTTTCAGGAGAATCATGAGGGCGGAGATGTCTGCGGGCGACACGCCGGGAATGCGCGAGGCCTGGCCCAGGGAACGGGGGCGGATCCGGGCGAGTTTTTCGGCGGCTTCGTTGGAAATGACCGGGAGTTCTTTGTAGTCCAGGTCTTCCGGAAGGGGTTTTTGTTCCATGTCCTGGAACCGGGCCACCTGTTCTTCCTGGCGGCGGATGTAGCCCTCATATTTGAGTTCAATTTCTACGGACTCTGCCACGTCCCACGGTATGGGGTCTGCGGATGGGGCAACGGCTTCTACAAACCGGTAGTCTAGTTCGGGTCGGCGCAGCAGGTCCACCAGGGTTGTGCCCTGGGTGATGGGGGAGGTGCCAGATCCACGCAGGTATTCCTGTACACGTTCGTTGGGCGTTATCTTGATTTGTTCGAGGCGCTTCCGTTCCTGGACAATGGCGGCTTTTCGGCGTTTAAAGCGGGCGTAGGCCGAATCGGAGACCAGACCAATTTCGCGGCCGCGCTCGGTAAGGCGCAAATCTGCATTGTCCTGCCGGAGGAGGAGGCGGTATTCTGCCAGGGAGGTGAACATCCGGTAGGGCTCATCTGTGCCTTTGGTGGTGAGGTCGTCAATGAGTACGCCAACATAGGCCTGGGAACGGTCCAGCACCAGCGGGTCTTCTCCGCGCACATTCAGAACGGCGTTGATACCGGCCACCAGCCCTTGCCCGGCGGCTTCTTCGTACCCGGTAGTGCCGTTGATCTGGCCGGCGAAAAACAGACCCCGAATGGGTTTGGTTTCCAGGGTGGGCAGAATTTGTGTGGGGGGAACGTAGTCGTATTCCACGGCGTAGGCCGGGCGCATGATTTCGGCATTTTCCAGGCCGGGCAGGGTGCGAACCACCTGGATCTGTACCTCTTCGGGCAGGCTCATCGAAAGGCCGTTGAGGTAGATTTCCTGGGTGTTATAGCCTTCGGGTTCCAGGAAGATCTGGTGTTGTTCTTTGGTGGGGAATTTGACGACTTTGTCTTCTACGGAAGGACAGTACCTGGGGCCGGTAGATGTGATCCGACCGCTGTACATTGCAGAACGGTCCAGGTTGGACCGAATGAGGTCGTGGGTTTCTGTTGTGGTATGCGTCAGGTGGCAGCACAACTGTTCCTGGGTAATGGCCTCGGTTTGATAAGAGAACGGGCGAGGGTCCTCGTCGCCGGGCTGGAGCTCGGTTTGGGTAAAGTCGATGGTACGGGCGTTGACCCGGGGGGGTGTGCCGGTTTTGAGGCGGCCCAGTTCAAAGCCCATACGACGCAGGGCGTCCGAGGCTTTTTCAGCGGATTGCTCGCCGGACCGGCCCGCGCTGTAGGAGAAGTCACCTACGTGGACGAGGCCTTTCAGGAAGGTGCCGGTGGTGAGAATGATGGTTTTCCCGTGGAAGAGGGTTCCGGACCGGGTGGTGACGCCTTTGACCTGGCCGCTTTCCACGAGCAAGTCTTCCAGGAGGCCCTGTTTGAGATCCAGGCCGGGCTGTTCTTCTACGATGCGTTTCATCCGGAACTGGTAGGCTTTTTTGTCTGCCTGGGCACGCGGGGCCCGTACGGCAGGGCCTTTGCTCCGGTTGAGCATTCGGAACTGGAGCCCGGTTTCGTCAATGTTACGGGCCATTTCACCGCCCAGGGCGTCTATTTCGCGGACCATGTGGCCTTTGGCAATGCCGCCTACGGCCGGATTGCAGGACATTTGTGCAACCGTGTCCAGGTTCATGGTCAAGAGGAGGGTTTGGGCACCCATCCGGGCGGCGGCCAGGGCGGCTTCTGTGCCGGCGTGGCCACCGCCTACGACGATGACGTCGTATGTTTTTTCGTAGGTCCACATACGGATTTATGCATCCCCTTTAGTGGTTGGGTCGTAGGGACGAGGCATGCCTCGTCCCTACAGGTTGGATGATCGTATAGGGTCAGGCGGTTGCTTCTACGTGTTCTTCAATTTCAAAGCCCATGTCCAGGATCATTTGCCGGGCGTCGTCTGCGTTCTGGCCGCCGGTGGTGAGATACCCTTCCATGAAGATGGAGTTGGCCGGGTACAGGGCCAGGGGCTGGAGGGAGCGCAGGTTGCGTTCGCGGCCGCCGGCCACGCGGACTTCCCGATCCGGGTTGAGAAAGCGGAAGAGGCAGAGGGCTTTGAGGCAGTCTTGCGGTGTCAGGTTTTCCTGGCCTTCGAGCGGGG
>JAQCGA010000656.1 GCA_027619145.1 bacterium
TTGAAGCGGCCAGCGCTACAGCCGAACCCTGGCCGGGCCGAGTGGTGGTGCGAGCGTTTGTCGAAGAGATGCAAGCGGCCTACTGCGCGGCAGACCTGGTGCTGAGCCGGGCGGGCGCAATGACGGTTGCAGAACTGAGTCTATTGGGAGTGCCTGCGGTGCTGGTGCCTTTGCCCACGGCCGCAGAGAACCACCAGGAATATAACGCGCGAGCGATGGTGCGTGCCGGGGCTGCGCAGATGGTTTTTCAGAAAGACCTGGATGCCGCGCGGCTGGTCTGTGAGGTGGCGGAACTGATGGATCGACCGGAGGCGCTGGCACAGATGGGGATTCGGAGCAAAAGCCTGGCGGTTCTGGATGCGGCAGAGCGGATTGTGGATGGGATGGAGCGGGCAGGGTTGTTAGAAGGCAAAAGATAAAAAGGGCAGGGGTGGTGGACGATGCTCGAGTTAAGACCAGGAATGCGGCTGCATTTTGTGGGTATTGGGGGTGTGGGGATGAGTGCGTTGGCCGAACTGATGCACTTGCGTGGCTATGAAGTAACGGGATCGGACCGGCAGGCTTCGGCGGTAACAAAACGGCTGGATGGGCTGGGGATTGCGGTACAGATTGGGCATTCGGCAGAGGCCGTGGGCGGGGCAGAGGCGGTGATTCATACGGCGGCCGTTGGGAATGAGAATCCAGAGGTAGCGGAAGCACAGAAGCGCGATTTGATGCTGGTCAAACGCGCATATCTTCTGGGGCTGCTTTGCAAACCGCATCGGGTAGTGGCTGTGGCGGGAACGCACGGAAAGACGACAACGACGGCGATGGTAGGCGCTGTTCTGGAAGCCGCCGGGCTGGATCCTACGGTTGTGGTGGGTGGGATGGTGCAGGGGTTGGAGCGAAATTTAAGGGTGGGTGCGAGCGATTGGTGGGTGGTGGAAGCAGATGAGTATGACCGGTCTTTTTTGACGCTGAACCCTGAGGTGGCTGTGGTGACTTCTCTGGAAGCGGATCACCTGGATTGTTACGGAAACCTGGCGGCAATCCGGGAGGCATTTGAGCAGTTTCTGGGGCAGACCCGGGCAACGGCTGTGCTGTGTGCAGACGCGTTTTCCGTGCAAGGGCTGGTGGTTGGGAATGAGGTGGAGCGGGTTTCTTATGGGCTGGTAGCGGATGCACGGATTCGTGCAGAAGGAATGGACCGAGCGGGATTTGGGAGCCAGTTTCGGGTGATGGACGGAACACAGGTAATGGGCGAACTCACCCTTCAGTTACCGGGGTTGCACAATGTGCACAATGCGCTGGCAGCCGCTGGGGTGGGTGCTGCGCTGGGGTTGGCGTGGGAGGCGGTCCGGATGGGGTTGGAAAATTTCCGAGGGGTGCGCCGGCGGTTTGAAATCTTAGGTGAGGTGAACGGGGTTACGGTGGTCAATGATTATGCGCACCATCCTACCGAAGTACAGACAACGCTGGAAGCGGCCCGCGCAGGGTGGTCGGGCCGGGTGGTGGCGGTGTTTCAGCCGCATTTATACTCGCGAACTCGGGATTTTGCAGTGGCGTTTGGAGCCGCATTGGCAGGGGCAGATCGGGTATGGGTTGGAGATGTGTATGCAGCGCGCGAAGAGAAAATTGCTGGGGTGGACGGCGAGCTGATTGCAGGATATGTACGGGAATCGGGTGGACCGGAGACGACGTATATTCCCGAACTGGGTGCGCTGACGGCGGCGCTGGTAGAGGAACTGGCCGCTGGTGATTTGCTGGTGGTGATGGGGGCAGGCAATGTGGAGCAGGTGGCATTCGACGTGTTAAAGAATTTGGAAATAATGGAAACAAAAAATGTCTGATCGTTCCCGCGTTGAGCGGCTGGCCCGCGAACTCCGGGAGAACTGCCGGGGTGAGTTGCGGGAAGATGAGCCGATGGCTGGCCACACGCACTTTGGCCTGGGTGGGCCTGCGGATTTATTTTATTCCCCTGCAGACCTGGAAGACCTAGCGCGTGCGTTGCCGCTGGTTCAAGGTACCGGGCTACCGGTGCTGCCTCTGGGTGGGGGAACCAACATGCTGGTTCGGAGCGTGGGTTTTCGGGGGCTGGTGATTTGCCTGACCCAGGCTGCCAATCAAATTGAAATTGCAGGCGAGGTAGCAACCGCCCAGGCCGGGGCCAGCCTGCAGGTGTTCTCGCGGCGTTGCCAACGGGCCGGGCGAACGGGTCTGGAGTTCGGCTGTGGCATTCCGGGTACTGTGGGTGGGGCAATTTGGGGAAATGCGGGTGCCTGGGGTGGAGAGACCCTGGATCGGTTGATTCGGTTGCAAGGGATAGATTTGAAGACCGGAATGTGCGTAGAGTTGAAGCAGGCGGAGATTGATTTTGGATATAGGCACACAGATTTACCGGAAGGGTTGCTGGTGGTGGTGGCGGAATTCGATTTGGACGAAGCGGATCCGGTACAGGTGCAGGCGAAGATGGACGAGATGCTTGCTCAGCGCAGGGTCTCGCAGCCGCTGTGGGAACGCAACGCAGGATGTATGTTTAAAAATCCGCCGGGCACATCTGCAGGATTGCTGGTGGACCGGGCCGGCTGCAAAGGATTGCGTGTAGGCGGTATTGCCGTATCTGAGGTACACGCCAATTTCCTGGTGAATCTGGATGGTGGATCTGCAGAAGACGCGCTGGCTCTGGTGGAGCAGGTACGAGATCGCGTTTTTCAGGAAAAAGGAATTGAACTGGAAACAGAAGTTCGAATTGTGGGAGAACAGGGTATTGAAAACCCGTAACCGTTTGTCGAAGTTCAAACCAGGCGTTTTCGCAGAGATTGGGGGCGCAATGCCGAGACACACACCGATTTATTCTCGATTACAACAGCAGGCGCGGGTGTTGAAGAGTACGAACACTGGTGAAGTATTGCGCAGGCCAGGGCGTATGTTGCGT
>JAQCGA010000657.1 GCA_027619145.1 bacterium
GGCCGGGGTGCCTTCTATTGTTTTTGGGATGTTCGGGTTGGGCTTTTTTGTTTACGGATTGGGGGGTAGCATAGACCAGATTTTTTATGCCGATAAATTGCCCACACCCACGTTTGGAACCGGAGGTATTTTTTGGGCGTCTTTGACGCTGGCTTTACTGACGGTTCCGGTGATGATTGTGGCTGCCGAAGAGGCGTTGTCCACGGTTCCTCGGGAAGCTCGAGAGGGCTCTCTGGCTTTGGGTGCTACACAGTTTCAGACGATCTGGCGCGTGGTTCTCCCCGGGGCACTGCCGGGGATTTTAACGGGGGTTGTGCTGGTGATTGCCAGGGGGGCAGGTGAAGTTGCACCGTTGATGATTACGGGTGTGGTAAAATTGGCACCCGCGCTGCCGGTAAACGCGCACTGGCCTTTTTTTCACCTGGAGAGTAAATTTATGCACCTGGGTTTTCATATTTACGACGTGGGTTTTCAATCTCCCAATGTGGAGGCCGCCCGCCCCATGGTGTATACGACAACCTTGTTGCTGATGTTTATTGTGCTGGCGCTGAATTTAACGGCAATTCAGATTCGAACACGGTTGCGGAAGCGTTTCAGTAAATCTATCTTTTGAGGCAAGCGCAGCACAGGGTGGGTTCTTGTTTTTTCCCCATTGAAAATTTCATAAGCCTTTGCATTGAGGAGTAAAGCATGGCTGTGGATCCGGCCGAGCAGGTAGGTGAGTTCGAACACAAACAACAGAATATTTCTTCTCCGATGATCAAGACACCGGTGGTGGAGGTGGAAGACCTGAGTTTGTTTTACGGGATTTCCCAGGCGCTGTTCAATATTGATTTGCAGGTACCCGAATATGAAGTGACGGCATTCATTGGCCCCTCGGGTTGCGGGAAATCGACCCTGTTGCGATGTATGAACCGGTTGAATGATCTGATTGATTCGGTGCGGATCACTGGCTGCGTGCGGGTTGCAGGTGAAGATATTTATGCACCGGGATACGATACGATTTCCCTGCGGCGGCGTGTGGGTATGGTATTCCAGAAGTCCAATCCTTTTCCAAAAACGATTTATGAAAATGTGGTGTATGGTCTGCGTATTGCAGGTGAAAACCGGCGGTCTGTGCTGGACGAGGCGGTGGAACAGAGCCTGAGGGCCGCCGCGCTGTGGGAGGAAGTCAAAGACCGGTTACAGGATACTGCGCTGGGGCTTTCTGGCGGGCAGCAGCAACGGTTGTGTATTGCCCGAGCCATTGCAGTGGAACCGTCTGTGATTTTGATGGATGAGCCCTGTTCCGCACTGGATCCTATTGCGACCGGGCGGATTGAGGAAACCATTGCGGAGTTGAAGCACCGGTACACCATTGTTATTGTTACGCACAACCTGCAACAGGCCGCACGGATTTCGGATTATACGGCGTTTTTTTATCTGGGGAAATTGGTGGAGTACGCGCGGACAGAAGAAATGTTTACCAATCCTGCGTTGAAGCAGACTGAGGATTATGTAACGGGGCGGTTCGGATAATACGGAGCCGACTCCAGGGTCTCTATTTGTTTTGCGAGGAGTGACGCTATGGAACGTACGCTGGACCAGCGTTTGCAGCATTTGAAGGGCGAACTCTTGAAAATGGGGGGCGCGGTGGAAGATTCTATCGCGCAGGCTGTGCGATGCCTGGTAGAACGGGACAACGCCCTGGTAGAAGAAGTGGAGGCAGGCGGGAAGCGCATTGATGACTGGGAAGTTCATATTGAAGAAGAATGTGTGAAACTGCTGGCGATCCAGCAGCCGGTTGCGAGCGATTTGCGCTTGATTGCCACGGTGATGAAAATCAATTACGATTTGGAACGGGTGAACGATCAGGCCGTGAATATTGTACAGCGCGCGGTGGTATTGAACCAGATGCCCATGTTGAAACCACTGATTGATATTCCGCGGATGGCGGAGTTGACCCGGGGGATGGTGAAAGATGCGCTGGACGCATTTGTGAACCGGAATGTGAGTCTGGCCAACGAGGTACGGCGCCGCGACGATATGGTGGACGGACTTCGAGACCAGATTTTTCGGGAACTTCTGACGTATTTACGCGACAAGTCCGAGGTGAGCGCCATTGACCGGGCCATTCACCTCATTCTGGTTTCCCGGCACCTGGAACGGATTGGAGATCATGCTTCGAATATTGCGGAGAACGTGGTGTACCTGGTTCAAGGCCGAATTGTGAGGCATCAGAAAGAATCGATTGGGGAAGAGCCTGGCCGATCGGGTTGAGATCTGCCTTGAATTTTGTTGTTGAGCCGCAGTCCATTCGGGTTGCGGCTTCTTTTTTTTGTGTAGATGCCTGTATGCCTGATGCCAGGGTCAAAAAAGGGGTTGTGATGGCGTATTAAACCTGTATATTTTGTATTGGTTACCCAATTTATCAGGTAGAACACTCTTGAACCAAGAAAGGAAATCCGGGGAGGATGCTAAAGTCAATTGAGGAGGTTGAGCGGAAGTTCGCCGAGCAGGGGTATATTGCAGATCGGACGCTGGCGACAACGATTTTTTTGGCTGTTGCGCTGGGCAAACCGATTTTCCTGGAAGGCGAACCCGGAGTGGGAAAAACCGAAGTGGCCAAGGTGATGGCCCAGATTCTGAAAACGGATCTGATCCGGTTGCAGTGTTATGAAGGGCTGGACGCCAATACGGCGCTTTATGAATGGAATTACCCTCGCCAGATGCTGGAATTGCGGCTGGAAGAGGCTCGGGGAACCGATAAGCAGGAAATTGGACAGAATATTTTTGGTGAAGAGTTTTTGCTCAAACGACCGCTTTTGCGTGCGATTCAGTCTGAAGGTGAGAATTCGCCGGTGTTGTTAATTGACGAAGTGGACCGGTCGGACGAAGAGTTTGAGGCGTTCTTGCTAGAAGTTATTTCAGATT
>JAQCGA010000658.1 GCA_027619145.1 bacterium
TTTTCTCGAAAGGAACATGTCAGCCCAAACCACTGCATACGTAATTTTCCGGTGATAATTTGTGTGAAATCACACACCAGATCCTCAAATCAGCCATTTCTCAACAAATCAATGATAAATATTTGTTATTTATTCTCTTATTTTGATATTCATTATTAAAATTTCAAAACCTCAAACCCAAATCGTGTCATATCACACAATTTCGCGAAGAGCGGATGGACAGCACAGGAGGTGTTTGTATCCTTACTTCAAACTTAAGTTATTATTTATACGACTCTAACATAGAAAATGAAATAAAAATACGGCTACGCCTTTTCAGGTGCAGCCGCAAAAAAATAACATGTGTCATATAACACACATCGTGTTTATTCAGCAAAATTTCCTTTCCCCAACATCCCCTCAATTTCCCGCTCGATGCGAATCTCTCTCACGACCTCCACGAGGTCTTTAAACGCAGCAGCACCATCGCCGGTAACCAGCCGACGGATTACGCCCAGTTCATGCCCATTGTATTCCTCCATCATCTCCAGAGAATCCAGCAACAACTCTCTCTCTTCGGGAGACTTCCGGGAGAGTTCTGCAAGGTTCTCAAAAAACACATAATAACGATGGTCTTCCAGACATTTGCAGGCGGCGGCCAACAATTCTTGCTTGCGTTGCAAATCGTCCAGAATCCCGGCGTCGATTCCGGGCGAGGTCTTTGCCTGTTTTGCGTTTGTGCGCAATGGATCCATCTCTGTTTCCTCCGGAACAATTGCTCTTGTCAAACAGCTCTATTTCGTTTCTTCTCACAAGAGCAAACACCGGACCACGCACAAATCGCTCGCATAACCCCTTATTTTTATTCAACCATTTCAAAATCTGCCCAAAGATCACTGCTCCACTTCCGGAAGAACTTTCCCGTAACCGGCTGATTCGCCAGACACAGCAATTCTTCGCTCTCATCTCTCGCCAGCCAGAATCGGATGCAACGGATGGTCCCACAGACCGCCAGCCGCCATTTCTTCGCCTGCTCCGGCTGCCTCTTTTCCTCCGGTAAATCGCGTGACATCCGGAATATAAATCACGGCGAACGCCCTGCGTGGCCGGTCCGTAGCATTGTGCCCCGCGTAATGAAAGTTACATCCGTGGTGAAACGTCAACCCGCCAGCCTCCATCTCCATTGCCACCGGTTCTGGCACCTCGTACCCACGCGCTTTCATCTTGTCCACAATGCTGTCGTTATCAGAACTCAGTGCAATCGGCTCCAGTTTTCCAAACCGGTGTGATCCAGGTACAAAATGAAGGCACCCGTTATCCAACGTTACATCATCCACAGCAATCCACATAGACAACGCACCAATAGGGTCCATGGGCCAGTAGGGTGCATCCTGGTGCCAGTTGGTAGCCCGGCTCTCCTGCCCCCCGGGCTTCACCATGGCATGGTCGTGGTAAATTCGCACGTGCTGCGCCCCCGAAAGCCGTTTTGCGGCTTCCGCCAGCGCAGGGTGAAACGCAAACTGCTTCACCACCGCGTAATCTGTCCACAGGTTCACCATCTGATTGAACACCCGCTCATACTCCGCCGAAGACCGGCCGCCGCCTGGTGCACCTACAATTCGCTCCCGGTTGCTTGCAATGGCCTCGTCAATGGCCTCCCGCAGGTCTGCAATTTCGCCCTTCGAAAAAAACGATGGGTACTGGATAAATCCGTTTTCCCGATAAAATGCCACATCCTCCGGCGTGGTCGGACAGGCTTTCTCATATGTAGACATACGCGTCTGCTCCTCCGTTGATATCCACCTCATACCTGCCGTCTCAAAACCACCACAGTCATATCATCTGAACGCGGCGCATTCCCAATGAAATGGTCCACGTCTTTTACCACCGCATGAATCAAACGTTCCGCATCCGCCTCGGGTACCCTTTCGGTCAGCAATTCAGCAAATCTGTCTTCGCCATAAAATTCACTCGAAGCATTCTGTGCTTCAACGATCCCGTCCGAATACAATATCAGCGCATCCCCAGGCTCCAATGCCACCTGTATCGTACCATACCCTTCAGGCAGCCGTATTGCCGCAGGTAAGCCCAGCGGATAACCCGTCAAATGTATCGACGCTACCTGCCCGGTTGCCGCCGAATAATGAAACGGCAGGCAGTGGCCCGCATTGGCAACTTCTACCTTGCCCTCCTGCACATTCAGCACCGCAATACAGCAGGTTACAAATGTGGTCGGATCGATCTGTCCGTCCAGAGAGTCATCCAGACCATCCAGAATTTCTGCAGGTGAAATCCGCCCGCGACACTCGTAGCGCAACATCTCATTAAAACGCAACGCCGTAACGGCTGCCTCCATCGCTTTGCCGGACACATCCGCCGCCACCAGCGCCAACCGGGTCTGGTCCAGGTCCAGCCAGCGGTAGGCAAAATAATCTCCCCCCACGTTATTCGCCGGAATACAAACCCCCCCCAGCGAATACCCTTCAATCTCTGGACTCTGTGAAGGGAGCAGATCCATCTGCATATCGTGCGCGGTCTGGAGTTCATTCCGCATCACCTTGAACTCGTGTTCGTGCAACTCGCGCTGCCGGGCCTCCACCGCAAGCGTCCGGAAATAGGCCGAAGCAAAAATCCCCAACCCCAGCGGTTGGATCAATACCGGCACCAGCCAGACCAGGGGCGAGACCTCAAAAGCACTCCCGTTCACCATATCTTTTACGGCAAGCAGACCACCCACCACCAAACCAAGGGCCACCACCGCCAGCAGCAGATGTTTCCAGAATCCGTACCGACGCACAGCCTTCCGGCTTTCTACAAAAGCCTCGTCCAGGTGTGCGCCCTGATCTGCGGCCAAAAGAAAAATATAAAAACACCAGATCCCAAAAAGAATCCCCGGTGCCAGAAAGAAGAACACCCCCACCCCGAAC
>JAQCGA010000659.1 GCA_027619145.1 bacterium
AAGAAGTGCAAGACGAGGTGCCGTTGCAGATTCAGACGCAGGCTCCGGTGTTGCTGATTCCGAATGTGCTGGAGCCGGAGGTTTGTGCATTTCTCAAGCAGGTGTGGGAAACGCAGGGGCACCGCGAGACGGGTGTGGAGCGTTCGGAGGAGGGGCACCGGGGAGAAGCGATTGACTATGGGAACAAGAGCCGAACAGATCATGTGGTGGAAGACGAGAAATTGTTGCGGATGTTGTCTTCTGCTATTGGCCGGCGGGTGATGCCTGAGGTGCAGCGGGCTTTTGCATACCGGGCGACGCGGTTTGAGGGGTTTAAGATTGCGTGTTATAATGCGTCTTCGGGCGGTTTTTTTCATGCACATCGAGATAACCTGAGTCCGTCCACGGCGCATCGGCGTTTTGCGCTATCTCTCAATTTGAACGATGGGTACGAGGGCGGCTTTTTGCGGTTTCCGGAATTCGGACCCCATCTCTACCGGCCGGGGACAGGTAGTGCAGTTGTGTTTGCTTGTGCACATTTGCACGAGGTGACAGCGGTAACTCAAGGACAGCGGTTCGCGTTGCTGTCGTTTCTCTTCGCGGATGAAGGCAGAGAGAAACGCGAGTGAAAAGGGAATCAGACACGACCTAGTCCTGGGGTTCGCGGGCTCTTTCAACGCGGCCCAGGGTTTCGTGGCGCACGGCTTCGAGGGATTCTCTGGCGGTGTTGCGGACCATGCGATCCAGAAAAATACCGGGTGCGAAGAATGCGGGTCTGAGGCGTAAGGTAAAGCGGAGACGTAAGTAATCATCCACTTGATGTACATCCCAGGCACCGGCATAGGTGAGATAATCGCCTTCAATAAGCGAAAATGCCACCCGGTCTGTGGGGTGTTCGAAGATGCGTAAGATGGTGTGAATCTGCTTTTTAAACAGGACGATTCGATGAGCTGAAATTTGTTCGAGTTTTAACCAGCCGTCAGCATCTTTTCCAAGCAGACGGCTTTTTTGTACACCGGGCATAAAGTTTGCCAGGCGGTTGTAGTCGGTCAGAACAGACCACAAAATGTCCAGGGGCGCGTGGATGTCAATTTCGCCGTGGACAATGCGCAGGTCCGCTTCTTTGCGGAGAGAGACTTTGGCCTGTACCGGGCCATCTGCCTGCAGGGGTGAGGTGTGGCAGAGCAAGAGAAGGGCGGACAGCATGACCGTGTACAAAAGCAGCGTGTTATCAAAGAAGCGGGTACGTAGGGTATGGATCTCGAAGATCTGGACCGTGGCCTGGGGTCTGTTGTCCGTCATTCGCATGTGTAGTCTCAGGATCTTTGTTTAAAGAGAGATGAGAACGGGGAGTTTTTTGCCCGGGTTACCAGGTGTGAACCATGCGTCCGTTGCCGGGGAACCAGATGGCGTCTGTGAGGGTGGAGAGGCCAACCGCCAGGGTGTATCCGATGAGCAGGCCCAGAAAAAACGGCTGGATGCGTCGGTACAGGGTGATGCCTCCCAGGCGCAAAACCAGGGATTTAAAGGCCCAGACGAGGAAGACGGTAAATGCGGTAACGCGTACGGGATAGACGTACCCTACCGTGAAACCTACCGGGTGCAACGGCCACCAGGGGAACCGCAGGCGCAAGAGGCCGAGGGCCAGGGTGCCCAGGGCACCAGCGGCAATGAAGCTGAGTTCGGCGCTATTAAAGGTGGGGGCCACGGAGGTCCAGCGCACCACACGATCGAACATGGTGAGGCCGTATCCTCCAAAGACGTAGACGTGACGGATGTTGGCGGCACCGGTGGCACCGTAGCACAGGTTGAGGGTGTAGACGATGGAAACGACAAAGCCCACAACAAAGGCGGCGCACAGGGCAGAGACAATTCGGGTGCGGTTCCAGTGGAATCCGTGGTGGATTCGGGCAATATGTGCCAGTGAGGGCAGGATGTATTCGCGGTGGCTTTCCACGGTGTTGCTGGCCAGGGCCATACCTACATGATCTCGGGTTTGTACGCTGCTTCCCAGCAAGGCGGCGACCAGCGGCTGGGTACGCTGCGGTGTTTCGATGTAGACCAGGCCGGTTTCAGCCACAACTTTTGCCAGGCCGAGGAAGTAGATGAAGAGCAGGCCAAGTTGTACGGCTACACCCAGGAATGAGATGCCCAGCGCGTACATCCAGGCAAAAGCGTAGAAGAGGGAGAGCAAGAGTCCCACCACTGCGGTACGATAGGAAAGGAGTTCGTCTGTATCTTCTGGCTGTGCGGGCGGATGCCAGGCGCAACGCAGAACAGTTGCAATGTGTTTTCGGGCCATATAGAGGCCGAAGAAGACGAGGGTGACGAAGCCGCCGGCTTGTTGAAGCAGGACGCCGCCCTGGTACTCGCTGTTGACGGCAATGCCCAGCCGGTTGGTGAAGCCAATTTCCAGCAGGGAGAGTAGGTGGAAGAGCCAGATGGAGAAGAGGACTTCCAGGTTGGTCAGGTACCCGAAGGCGGCTACGACAAAGTTGAATTTGATGACAAGAGAAGGAAAGTCCCGGCCGAAACCGACAGAGGTGCTGTACGTAGGGCCGATGGGAATTTCGGGCAGACGGTGCGAGAAGCGCGGCAAGATGTTCCAGGCCAGGATGGTGAAGGCGATGGAGAAGCCCAGCCAGAAGAGAGGGCTATTAAAAAAGCGGGGCCAGGGGCTGCCTGGTTGTTCGTCTGCGATCATCAGCATGGGAAGGCGGGCGAGAGGGAAGGTGATCCGTTCGTGTTCTACCCATTGCTTTCTCAGGATGACGGTAATGCAGAAGCAGGCAAAGAAAAGCGCAAATAGGAATGTGAACCACCAGAAGAGTGGAGCGGCCCAGGCATTCCATGGAATACCCTGCCCTCTGGGGAGGCCTTCCCACAGGTGGGTGATGGCCCCGGCACTGTTGTCTGGCACG
>JAQCGA010000660.1 GCA_027619145.1 bacterium
GTTTGCGGTGTTCAAGGGTGACACTGCGGATGAGGACTTTTTGTACGGGGTTGTCCTTCTGGTCGCGCTTCACCAAAGCAATTTGCTGGACCACTTCCATACCTTCAACCACGTAGCCGAATACCGTGTATCCTCCATCCAGGCTGGGTTGGGGATCCAGGCAAATGAAGAATTGGCTGCCGCTGGAGGCGCGTTCTTTGTTGAATTGATCCGGCAACCGGGCTGCCGCGAGTGCACCCCGGACGTGCTGATGCTTGATCTCGGCGGGAATGGTGTACCCCGGACTGCCAGTGCCATCGTTTTCCCGGTTGTCGTCTTTGCTATTGGGGTCTCCCCCCTGGATCATAAAGCCGGGAATGACCCGGTGAAAGGTCGTTCCGTCGTAAAAACCTTCTTTGGTGAGTTTCTTGAAGTTCTGAACATGGCCAGGGGCGTCTTTGTGGAAGGCTACGGCGATGTCTCCCAGAGAGGTGCGGATAACGGCTACTTCTTCGCCGCTTTGTCCGCAGCCGGTCAAGAGCAGGGTGAGCAGGCCAAGCATCATAGTACGGAAAAGCACAGACAACCTCCTTGTAACGGGGTGGATTCTGCTGGGTTGTAGGTGGATATGGGGTTCAGGGGAGGCGACAGCAAGTGCAAATATAGGAATGCACGAATGGAGAGGCAACCCCAAAGTTGCACGAGGTTTGCTGGTTGACAAGATATACAGAATGTTCTATCTTAAGAAGCTACGTTGTGTTATAAGTTGCGCTGTAACAGCCTTTTTTGCGGGTCCGGCTGCATTTTGGTCGCCGGCTTCGCCCCGGAAGGCAATTTCGCGGTAGAAAGGGGAGAGATGGCTGCCAGCATGACAGGATTTGGCCGGGCCGAAATCGAGCAAAACGGGTACCGGGCTTCGGTTGAGGTTAAAAGTGTGAACGGGCGCTACGGGGATGTGTCAGTACACTTGCCCCGGAGTGTGGCAGAACTGGAACCTCGGATCAAAGAACTGGTGTTGCAGACGGTTTCGCGGGGGCATGTGAGCGTTTCTGTTGGTTTAAAAGGCGAGGCCGCAGACCGGGGTATACCGGTTTTAAACGAGGATGTGCTGAATGCGTACCGGCGGGGGCTGGATACACTTTGTGCGGAACTCAGGTCAAACGAAAGCCTGAATCCGGCCCAGGTGGCGATGTTGCCGGGTATGTTTGAGTTTGAAGCGCAGGTACCGGATCTGGATGCAGTATGGGCAGCCGTGGAGCCTGCTTGCCAGACGGCGGTTGCCGGGTGCCAGGCGATGCGGTTGGACGAAGGCAAGAAGCTGGTTCGAGAAATGGTGGGCCGAATTGAGGCACTGGATGTTCTGGTAGAGAAGGTGGAATCCCGCGCGCCCGAGCGGGTGCAGGCCGTGCAACAGAGGCTGCAGGAGAAGTTGCAGGAACTGGTGGGCAGCCAGATGGATGAGACCCGGCTGGTCATGGAAGTGGCCCTGCTGGCGGAACGATACGACATAACGGAAGAAACGGTGCGTTTTCGTAGTCATACGACACAGTTTTTCCAAACGGTAGACTCCGGTGAGGCCGTGGGGCGACGGCTGAACTTTTTGTTGCAAGAAATGCTGCGAGAGGTGAATACCATTGGTTCCAAGGCGAACGATGCGGCTATTGCGCATCTGGCTGTTGAGATGAAGGAAGAGATTGAAAAGCTGAAAGAACAGGTACAGAACATCGAGTAACGATGCGCGGGAGACCCATGGGAAATTATCTTTCGAATGTAAATTCGAGCAGCCCGGAAAGTCTGGCGGGGCGTCTGGACCCAGGCGCATTTGCTCTGGTTCTGTCTGGACCGCCGGGCGCAGGGAAAACCTCGGTGGGGCAAGCATTGCTGGAACGGGATTCAGAAATTCGGCCCTGCATAACCAGCACCACCCGGCCTATGCGGCCAGGCGAGGTTGATGGCGTGGATTACCACTTTCTGTCTGAGGCCGTTTTTCGGGAGAAAGTGGCGCAAGGCGGGTTTGTAGAGTGGGCCGAAGTATACGGTGCGTTGTACGGGGCTACCGTAGAGGCGGTTTCGCAGGCCCTGTCTGGCGGGGGAGCGATGTTGCTTGTCGTAGATGTGCAGGGTGTGGCCGCATGGAAGCAGGCGCTGAAGTCGCACTGCGTGAGTGTTTTTCTGGTTCCTCCATCTATCGAAGAGCTAGAGCGGCGGCTGGCGGGTCGCAGTACGGAAGAAGGCGAAGTGTTGCAGCGGCGGATTGGAAATATCCGAAAAGAGCTTTCACAGGCATATCTCTTTGATTATTTGGTAATTAACGATCATCTGGAACAGGCGATTTTAAAGGTGCAGAATCTGGTGCAGGCAGAACGCAGTCGACCCTGGAGGATGCCCGGGGTGCTTGTCGATCTCGGTGCAGGCACTCCGTCTTCCCCAATCTGATACACGGAGGTTACCATTCGATGGCTGAAACATTTTTTCTGGAAGAGATTACAGGAGACGACGTGAACCCCTACGAAGCAGTGGTGCTTGCGTCTAAAGAAGCGCGTCGTGTGAACCAGGCTCGCCTGATGGTGGGTGCGCAGGGAAACATGAAAGCCACAACCCTGGCACTTCGTCGGTTGGCCAACAAGAAGGTTCGTCTATCTTACGGAAATGAAGTGGACCAAAAGGCGGGTGAGGCAACCCATGGCGGTTCTAAGCGGGAAAAAGGTGCTGCTGGCAAGTAGCGGCGGTATTGCAGCCTACAAGAGCGTAGAAGTTTTACGGGGACTTCAGCGGGTCGGCGCGGAAGTTCGCGTTGTGATGACGGCTTCTGCACGGAAGTTTATTCAGCCGCTGACGTTTGAGGCCCTGTGTCACCACCGGGTTTATACGGATCTGTTCCCGGAGTCGGGGGACCCGGATGTGGTGCACGT
>JAQCGA010000014.1 GCA_027619145.1 bacterium
CTGGTGGAATTCCGTTGCGGCTTCGATGGCGGGCAGGAGAGATTTGTCGCCGGTGAATTTATAATAAAGGCCCAGTCCGTGCATATAGACGTGATTGTAGAGGGTGCTGGGACCGCCGTGTTCTGCCCAGTAGCCTCCGGGCTTTTGAGCGGCAACGACGGCTTTGATGAGATTGGTTCCGGCTTCCTGCCAGTCTTTTCGGGCGAAGATTTCTCCGGCGCGATAACAGCTCATGGCTTTAAAGCAAGGAATGTTGTGGACGTGGAGGTTGCTAATTTCACGGGCCTGTCCATCGTGGGCCAGAATGATGCCTTCTTCCCAGCGTTTTCGGCGTTTTTCGTCCATCAGGTCGCGCAGGATGACATAGGCTTCGAGCCAGGCGTAGTTGGTCCAGGGCATATAGGAGGGACCCCAGCGACTGCCGTCCACTTTCAGGAACTCGACCTGTCCGTCCGGGTACTGGAAGTCTCGAATGGCGTCTCCGCCCCGGAAGGCCATGTTCAGGATGGTGTCATCCTGGTACCGGTCTGTGCCCGGGGTTGTGTAGAGCACGGCCAGGGGATAGATGATGTCCTGGTTGACAATGAACCAGCCGAGGTCTTCGGGTTTGGCACCCGGGGCAGGAGGGCCTTCGAGTTCGCTTCGGAACCGACCGGTTTCTTCCTGGTAATCCGGCAGGAATTTGTTGATGGCGACAGACATGTGTTTCAGGATGTTTTTTTTGATTTCGGGGATGGAATTGAGGCTCATTGGATTTTGTTCTCCTGGTTGTGGACCATCGTGTGTTGCGATTGTTTTTATTTTTCAGGTGTGGATTCGGCATATCCCATTCCGGTTTTTCCAAATCCATTTCCGGTGAACCAGCATCGATAGGTACCGTTTTCCGGGATGACGGTTGGATAACACCGTTGCTGGTCGTCGAAGGCGCCCTGGGTGCCGGTGTGGAATTCGCCATCCGGTCCTGTTCGTTCGGACCACTGCCAGTTTTTGCCGTTGGTACTGGTGAGCCGGTGAACGCGGTAGGCGGTTCCGAAGGTGTTCACCCACATGGTATAGGTGGAGCCGGTTTTGATTACGCAGGGTTTCGAGCAGATGTATTCATAGGGATCTACGTTGAAACCTCGGGGTTTGACGATGAGGTTGTCTTCGGTTTTTTCCCACTGGATGCCGTCCGTGGATTCTGCGTAGGCGATGCCGATTTCGGGGATGATATCGCCGTGTCCGGTTTGGACGTCTTTGGGTTTGGGTTTGTATTTTCCAATGGCGGTATAGTACATGCGGAATCGACCCTGTTCGTGGAGAACCCAGACACTTCCGGTTCCTTCCCGGTCGTAGTCTCGGTCCAGAGGAAGGACGGGGTGTTCGTTGTGATAGCGCCAGCTTTGACCTTGATCCTCTGAGATGGCTACCCCGGTTGTATTGGGGAGTTTGCCGTCTGGCCGGTAGCCCCAGCCTACGAAGTAGAGCAACCAGGGGCTGTTTTCAACGGGTAAGAGAAATGGGAATCCGGGGCCCTGGCAGTTGTGGGTGGTTTCCGGTTGTGGGCCAAGGAGTGGCTCTCCGGCAGGTTCCCAGTTGTTGGGGGAGTGGATGGAGGTTTCTGCCTGGAGGATGTAGTTGAGGCCCTGCCGGTCGCTTCCCCAGTAGAGCATGCGATATGTGTCGGCTATTCGTACGACGTGTGCTGCCCCTGTCCGGCTCACATCGTACGATGGATGGAGTTTGCCGGGCGGAATGATTGGATCTGTTTGCGGGATGCTCCACAACGTGGAGGAAACACTGATGTTTGATAACATATCCAGCTCCTACAGGTTGTAGATTTTCTTCAGGGTTTCGCCCAGAAAGAGCGCCTCGGCTTTTTCTCCGAGTTGTGCCTGGCGGACGCCGCCTACGGAAAGCAGAGGAATACCGGAAGGTGCGCCGGAGCCGAAGATGAGCCGGTCCACGGAGATGGTGTCCAGGAGGCGTTTGATGAGGTAGGTTTCAGCGGTGGCCATGGCCACGAGGCCCAGGTAGAGGTTGGGGTGTTCCAGGGCCTGGTCTGCAATGCGGCCTTCGGGCGGCTGTTTCTGACCCAGGCTGACCGGGGGTGCAGCGGGGCGGAAGCCCACGTCTGCAATGAAGGAGACATTGGGAAACCTGGCGGCGAGGGCGGCTACCTGGACAGGGCGGCAGTTTTCGGAGCAGCTTTCGGTGGTGACGGGTACGTTGAGTTTTTGAGCGCATTCGATCAGAGGGTAGACGGCCTCGCTGTCGATTTGGAAATTGTGTACGACCGGAGAAAGGTAGAGGCCTTTGAAACCGAGGTTCTGTATGGCGTGCTCGAGTTCTGCAACGGCTTCTTTCCCGTGGGCCGGGTTGACTGCGGCGCAACCGATCATCCGGGGCTGATTTTTGATTTTTTCGGCCAGACCAGCGTTGTCCGGACGGGCGGTGATTTCGGGCATAACGACCATGTGGTCCACAGCAGCTTCGTCTGCAAGGGCAAGCAGGTCATCCGGGCCAAAAGGTGCACCATCGTATCTGGCGGGAAGAAAGGTCTGGAAGTCAAAAATCATGGCAGCGGTTCCTTCGCGATGAGAGGTACAGGAAAATGGTATTGGAAAGGTGATGACGTGGCAAAATAGGACGGGTTCCGGAGGTTGTCAATAAAAATGGAAGGCCGTGGCTGGCCGTTGAATTTGTAGCTTGTGCTTGACTTCGGGCGGTGGGACCGTTATTTTTCACGCTTCGATTTTTCCAGGAGAGTTCGATGGAATATGAGCATGGCGGCCGGACGTTTTCTCTGATGGCGGAACACGATGGGGATTTTTGGTTTGTGGGGGTGTATGAAACGATTGCGGGCGAAACCCGTTTGCGGTTTGAGTATAAGCTCAATACGCCCCGAGATGAAGCGGCCGCATGCGCGCGGGCCTGGGAAATTTTTAAAGCGCGGCAACTGGATCGGGTTTCCTAACCGTGCAATTTTGAACGCAGAAAGGAACCGGATGTCTGGGATGAATGCTGTGGCGATCCGCCGGTTTGTATGTGTGTTTCTTTTGGGTATGGGGTGGATGGCGGGCTGCGGCCAGCCAGAGCGGGTCTATGTGATGGCGGGTGTGTTGAATATGCGAGGGGAGCCTTCAACGCGCTCAAAGGTGTTGAAGAAGCTTGCGCGAGGTACTGAATTGACGGTGATACAGCGGGATGGGAAATGGATGCAGGTGAGGACGAGCAAAGAAGAGACGGGTTGGGTACACGGAGATTATGTGGGCGATCCGGGAGAGGTGCGGGCTGTTTATGCGGCGGAGATGAAGAAACGGGTGCAGCGGCGGAGAGCGTATTCGCCAGCGCAAGTTCAGACGCCGCAAAGACAACCGTCTGTTGTGCAGGAGGCGGACCCCTCAAAATTGAATCTTTCGATTGGGGATTTGCTGGCAGGATTTCCGGAGAATACGGTGGTGGAGGAGGTGGAGCCATTGGACGGAGAGCCCCGGACGGTGGCGGCTACGGACAACGGGGTGGTGATCGAGTTCTGGGGTACTCCGGAAAACTTGTCTCGTTCGGCATTGATGGTGCCGGTGGTAGATGTGCCGGATGAAGAGCTGGCAGGGTATGCGGAACTGGCGGTGACTTATGTTCGCAATATTGTGCCCCGGTGGGAACGGGACGGTGCCTGGATGGCGGAGAAATTGCGGGAGTTGACGCGTCTGGATATTGGGGAGGGTGGGTTTGATACGCGGAGTAAGTCGGTGCGGTTCGAATATATCAAGCCGTTGGGTACGGTGCGGGTGGGGGTAGAACCCAGGGGAGAATAAAGGAAAAGGTGGAAGAATAAATAAAAAGGGACGGCCACTGGCCGTCCCTTTTTTATGAGAAGATTGTGGTTACTTCTTCTCTTCGTCCACAACTTCGTATTCGGCATCTACAACGTTGTCGTCGCTTTTTTCCTGGCCGTCGGCACCGTCTTGCTCCCCTTCGGGTGCGCCCTGTGCAGCGGCCTGCTGGTAGAGTTCGCTGGCCACCTGGTGCCAGACCTGGGTGAGGGCTTCTGTCGCCGACTTGATTACGTCGGTGTTGTCGCTTTTGAGGGTTTCTTTGACCCGGTCCACAGCGGCCTGCACTTTGGATTTGGCGTCTTCGCTGACCTTGTCGCCCATTTCTTTGAGCTGTTTCTCGGTCTGGTAGACTTGCTGGTCGGCCTGGTTGCGAACCTCGATGCCTTCACGCCGTTTTTTGTCTTCTTCTGCATGCGACTGTGCGTCTGTGACCATCCGCTCCACTTCGTTATCGGAGAGGCCAGAGGAGGCTTCGATGCGAATGCTTTGCTCTTTGCTGGTGGCCATATCTTTGGCTGAGACGTTCAGGATGCCGTTGGCGTCAATGTCAAAAGAAACCTCAACCTGCGGGGTACCGCGTGGGGCCGGTGGAATGCCATCCAGGTGGAACCGCCCAATGGTGCGGTTGTCCACGGCCATTTGGCGCTCGCCCTGGAGTACGTGTACTTCTACGGAGGGCTGACTGTCTGCGGCGGTGGTGAAGGTCTGAGATTTCTTCGTGGGGATGGTGGTGTTGCGTTCAATCAACTTGGTCATTACGCCGCCCAGGGTTTCAATGCCCAGGGAAAGCGGGGTTACGTCGAGCAGGACCACGTCTTTCACGTCGCCGGAAAGTACACCGGCCTGGATGGCGGCACCAATGGCCACCACTTCGTCCGGGTTTACACCCTTGTGCGGTTCTTTGCCGAAGAGTTCTTTGACGGTTTGCTGTACCTTGGGAATGCGCGTGCTACCGCCTACCAGGATGACTTCGTCTATCTCGGATGCGGAGAGCCCTGCGTCTTTCAGCGCCTGGATACAGGGCTGTTTGGTTCTTTCGATGAGGTCTTCCACAAGCTGTTCAAATTTGGAACGGCTCAAGGTCAGGTTGAGGTGCTTTGGTCCTGAGGCGTCTGCGGTAATAAAGGGCAGGTTGACGTCGGTTTGCATGGAGCTGGACAGTTCGCACTTGGCTTTTTCCGCGGCCTCTTTCAAGCGCTGCAGAGCCATTGGGTCGTTGCGCAGGTCCACGCTATTTTCTTTTTTGAACTCGTCTGCGAGCCAGTCGATGATGCGCTGGTCGAAGTCATCGCCGCCCAGGTGGGTATCCCCGTTGGTGGATTTGACTTCGAAAACGCCTTCACCCAATTCCAGGATGGAAATGTCAAAGGTTCCACCCCCCAGGTCATATACGGCAACCGTTTCATCTTCTTTTCTTTCCAGTCCGTAAGCCAGGGAGGCCGCAGTGGGCTCGTTGACAATGCGCAGAACTTCCAGGCCCGCAATTTTCCCCGCGTCTTTGGTGGCCTGGCGCTGGGCGTCGTTGAAATACGCCGGCACGGTGATCACGGCCTGGGTTACGGGTTCGCCGAGATAGTCTTCGGCGGTCTGTTTCATTTTTTGGAGAACCATTGCCGAGATCTCGGGCGGCGTATAGGTTTTGCCCCGTAGTTTGGCAGCGACAAGGCCGTTGCTATCAACAATCTCGTAGGGCACTTCTTTAATTTCGTTGGGTACTTCGCTGTAGCGCCGTCCCATAAAACGTTTGATGGAGTACACGGTATTCTGCGGGTTCGTAACCGCCTGGCGTTTGGCCACCTGGCCTACGAGGCGTTCTTCGTCTTTTGTAAATGCAACCACCGAGGGGGTGGTACGGCCGCCTTCAGAGTTGGGAATGACGACCGGGTCTCCACCCTCCATAACGGCCACACAGGAGTTGGTGGTCCCCAGATCAATTCCAATCACTTTACCCATTGTGAAGCTCCCTTCTTTCTTTTGTGTCAAATCAGGTGAATCCGGATGTATTTATAAGACCGGAAATTTATGCAACTTGCTGTTTGCTGGTGGAATTTGATGTGATGGACTGATGTACGGTGTTTTTAAAAGCAATAGAGGTACCATTGAGCAGGTATAGATGTAAGGCATTTGTAATCAATGCTATACATTGATCCGTGTTGTGTTTTTTGGAATTTCCGAAATACATTTATTGCCATATTGGCTATTGAGGTGCCACTATGGCAATATGAGATGGTGAGGGGGCGGACAGTCCGGCAGGCCGTGTATGTGCCAACCTTTGGGCACAAAAAAAAGGGGCACAGGTAAAAAGAGCCCCTTTTTTCTTTCTATCAAATTTACAGACGCTGAACTCAGGCCGCGCTTTTGACTGCATCTACCACTGCTTCGGCAGCTTCTTTGAGCTCGCGAGCCACGCGGAATTTGAGATTGGACTGTTCCAGGATGCGTGCGCCTTCTTCGGCATTGGTGCCCTGGAGGCGTACGACGATGGGTATGTTGACCGTAACGCCCGTGAGGGCCTGCACGACACCTTCGGCTACGAGGTCGCAACGCACAATGCCACCGAAGATATTGATGAGTACGGCTTTCACGTCTTTGTCTGACATGAGAATACGAAATGCGTTTTGTACGCGTTCCACGTTGGTGCCGCCGCCCACGTCCAGGAAGTTGGCAGGAGAGGAACCGGCATGTTTCACAATGTCCATGGTGGCCATAGCCAGGCCGGCCCCGTTGACCATACAGCCCACTTCGCCGTCCAGTTTGATATAGTTGAGGCCAAATTTGGAGGCTTCGACCTCAAGTGGATCCTCTTCGTCCGTATCCCGCAATGCCAGGATGTCTTTGTGGCGGAAGAGGGCGTTGTCATCGAAGTTCATCTTGGCGTCCAGGGCAATGAGGTTGCCTTCTTTGGTGACCACCAGGGGGTTGATTTCGGCCAGAGAGCAATCTGTGGCCATGTAGGCGTTGTAGAGGCTGGAGATGAAGCGTACGCCCTGCTTGTGGTCGTCGCCTTCCAGGCCCAGGCCAAAGGCGAGGCGGCGGGCCTGGAAGCCCTGGAGACCCACGGAGGGATCGACGATTTCTTTGAGGATTTTTTTTGGGGTTTTGGCGGCTACTTCTTCAATGTCCATTCCGCCGGCCTGGGAGGCCATGATGACCAATTTGGACTGCTGGCGATCCAGAACGATTCCCAGGTAAAGTTCGCGGTCTATGTTCGTGGCCGCTTCAATCCAGACCTGTTTCACTTTCTGGCCAGCAGGGCCGGTCTGGTGGGTGATCAGATTCATACCCAGAATATTGCCGGCGTGCTGTACGGCTTCTTCGGGGGTATGGGCAAACTTGACACCGCCACCTTTGCCGCGGCCACCGGCGTGAATCTGGGCTTTGACGACAACAGGGCCGCCCAGGTCCTGCGCAATTTGTCTGGCCTCTTCGGGTGCTTTCGCCAGCCCACCGTTAGGAACGGGGACGCCGAAGGATTTGAGGATTTCTTTGGCCTGATATTCATGAATTTTCATAAGGGTCTCCAGAGAATAAGTGCGGGTTTGCGGCAAGACATTGATTCATTGCAAACGGGTATACAACCGGAAGGGGCGATCAGATACGGAGGTCTTTTCCGGTCATTTCTTGCGGTTGGGGTACGCCGAGCAAACCCAGGAGCGTAGGGCTTATGTCGCATAGAGCGCCGCTTTCACGGAGTTGGCCGGTGAAAGACGGGTCCACAAGGACGCAAGGTACGGGATGGGTGGTGTGTGCGGTGTGGGGTTCGCCGGTGTCGTAATAAAGCATTTGCTCAGCGTTGCCGTGATCTGCAGTAACAATGGCCGCGCCGCCGACTTCATCAATGGCTTCCAGAACTTGTTCGAGGCAACGGTCTACGGTAGTAACCGCCTGAATGGCGGCTTCGAGGACGCCGGTATGACCGACCATATCTGCGTTGGCAAAGTTGCAAATAGCAGCATCGAATGTGCGGGCACGGATGGCTTCTGTAAACTTTTGTGTAATTTCGGGTGCGCTCATTTCGGGTTTGAGGTCGTAGGTGGCCACGTCCTGCGGAGAAGGAACCATGGCGCGTTCTTCTCCCTTAAAAGGAGCTTCTTGCTGGCCATTAAAGAAAAAAGTGACGTGTGCGTATTTTTCGGTTTCAGCAATGCGCAGTTGTTTGAGACCCGCGTTGCTAAGCACTTCTCCGCAGACGTGTGGCATGTTTTGTTGGAGGACGTCTGGCGGATAGGCGATGCCCTGTACTGGCAACCCCTCTTCGTACCGAGTGAGGCAGGTGTAGTGGACGTCCGGGACAACTGTGCGCTCGAAACCGTCGAAGTCTGGCTGAACGAAGGCGCGTGTGATTTGCCGGGGCCGATCTCCTCGGAAGTTAAAGCAGAGCAGCGAGTCTTCATTCTGTATCGTTGCAAGAGGGGTTTCGTTGTCGTCTACGAGTACGATGGGTTTGACAAACTCGTCTGTTTCACCCCGATCATATGCATTGCGGATTGCCTGGAGAGGATCTGTTTCAACGGTACCCTCTCCCAGAGTAAAGCAGTCGTAGGCAATCCGTGTGCGGTCCCAGCGTTTGTCCCGGTCCATGGCATAATAGCGCCCACACAGGGTTGCCACGCAGCCCACGCCAGCAGCTTTGCACATGTCCAGAAGGGCTTCGGTGTGCCGGATGCCACTTTGCGGCGGCGTATCGCGTCCATCTAGAAGGACATGGATGAAGACCTGTTCGGGCGTTAGCCCACGGGCCGCGGCCATTTTCAGCAGGCCCGCATAGTGGCTGGGCCAGGAGTGTACGCCGCCGTCTGATACCAGGCCCATCAGGTGCAGGTTTCGGTTCGTGCCGACTACGCGGTCCATGGAGGCAATGAGCGCCTTGTTTTGAAGCAGGCTCCCGTCGTTGACCCGATCGTCAATTTGGGTCATAGCCTGCATCACAACTCGGCCCGCGCCCAGGTTGAGGTGGCCAACTTCAGAGTTGCCCATCAGGCCGTTGGGCAGGCCCACGTAGCGGCCGGATGTGTTGAGGGTCGTATGCGGATAAGATGACCAGATGCGGTCCATGGTAGGGGTTTGGGCCAGGGCTACGGCGTTGTGGTCTTCGCGTGGGTTCAGCCCCCAGCCGTCCAGGATGATCAGGGCAACAAATCGTTTGCCAGGCATAGGTTCCAGGTGTTAATGAATGGAATTCAAATGGGATAGAGAAAGAGACAGGCTTAGAAAATACGGATTGGATGCTGGAAAGGCAAGCCGTATGTTGGCAAGGCGGGTGTCAGAAAACGGAGGAACTAGGCCGATGAAGAGGAGGATGCCCGCCGGGTTTGGCATTTGCCGGTATGGAGGAGACTGCTTCCACCAGGGCGTTGTAAAAGGTTTTGACCAATGGACGTGAGAATGTGGTGCTGCGGCCTACCAGGCTGACGGGCCGTGTGAGCCCGGGTTCGGGAAAGCAAATAATCCGAGAAGACGGAATCCCCAGAGCTTCTACAACTCCTGCAGGAACCAGACCGTGGCCGAAGCCACACCGGGCCATTTGGGCGATGCAGGAGAAAGACTGGAGGGTCTGTTCCACTTCGATGGTGAAATCCCAGGCTTTGGAAAACCGCTTGATGCGTCGGTCCAGCCAGCGCCACGTGGCTGCGTGAGGTTCAATCGTGATGACCGAAATTTTTTCCTGGTCTGCCAGGGCGAAAGGTTTCAGCCCGGAAGGTACAATGACCATGGTTTCTTCCAGCAAAATTCTGGAGACCAGGTCCGAACTCTGGTCGCCAACGCCGGGGGCGAGGGCCAGCATATACTCGCCGGATCGGACGTGGTCTATGGCTACAGGACTGCGGTGCGCGTTGACAGTAAGTTCGAGGCGGGGCATGGCCTGTTTCACATCTATTAAGAGTTGCGGGCCCCAGGAAGAGAGGATAGATTCGGAGACACCGATGACGATCTGGCTTCCTTGCAGGGGTGTTTCGTCCAGGAGGGCTTCTTTGATGGCGGCCATAAACGGTGCGGTTTTTTCGAGTAGCCTTATGCCCTGTGGGGTAAGGCGGACCCTGCGTCCGGCAGGTTCTACAAGTTTGAGGCCCAGTTCATTTTCCAGGGCAGCAATGCGCTTGCTGACGGCAGACTGGGTAATGCGCAGGCGCGTGGCCGCACGGGTCATTGTGCCGGTTGTGGACAGGGCCATGAGTGCTTCGATATTTGCAATCAATGATTTATTCCTTTATGGAATAAAATATAGTAGAATGATTCGCTTTTATATTGATTGGAATTTAGCTATTCTTCCCTCAGGCCGCAAGGGGTCGCTTCGGAAAATAGAGCCGGAGGTGCTCCATATCGGACTTGGAAATCGGATATAAATATGATATTTTAATCCGTGGGTTGTGAGACGATCTTTCTGTCTCGGATGTTTTTCACCGATCTTAAAAACGCGAGGATAGAGTTCTATGAACGATCGGAAAGACCCCCTGGGGGCACGCGAGACGTTATCTACAGCCGGCGGAGACGTAACGGTGTACCGGCTGGAAAAATTAGAAGCGGCAGGTGTAGGGCAAGTTACCAGGCTGCCATTCAGTATTAAGGTATTGTTGGAGGCTGCCCTGCGCAACCTGGACGAGTATCAGGTAAGTGAAGCCGATGTAACGGGATTGGCAGGGTGGAATGCAAGCCGTCCGGCGCAGGTGGAAATCCCCTTTAAGCCTGCACGAGTGGTGTTGCAGGATTTTACGGGTGTGCCTTCGCTGGTGGACCTGGCCGCGTTGCGTTCGGCGATGGATCGCCTGGGTGGAGACCCGAAGCGGATTGAGCCATTGATTCCAGCAGATTTGGTGGTAGACCACTCGGTGCAGGTGGACCGATTTGCTGTTGCGAATGCGTTACAGATCAATGCGAATTTTGAGTTTGAGCGAAACCAGGAGCGGTACGAATTTTTGCGCTGGGGTTCCAACGCGTTCAAGAGTTTCCGTGTGGTGCCGCCGGCCACGGGTATTGTGCACCAGGTGAACCTGGAGTACCTGGCCAAGGGTGTGATTTCGCGGGGCGGCGAAGCGTTTCCGGACAGCCTGGTGGGTACGGACTCGCATACAACGATGATTAACGGATTGGGTGTGTTGGGGTGGGGTGTGGGCGGTATTGAAGCGGAAGCGGTTATGTTGGGCCAGCCTATTTATATGCTCACTCCGGAGGTGATCGGGTTCCGGTTGTTCGGCAGTCTTCCGGAAGGGGCTACGGCCACGGACCTGGCGTTGACGGTTACACAGATTTTGCGGAGCAGGGGTGTGGTGGGCAAGTTCGTGGAGTTTTACGGGACGGGGTTGTCCAGCATTGGGCTGGCAGACCGGGCAACGATTGCGAATATGGCACCGGAATATGGAGCGACGATGGGTTTTTTCCCCATTGACGACGAGACGCTGCGCTACCTGAACCGGACCGGGCGCACGCCTGAAGAGGTGGACCTGGTAGAGCGATATACCAAAGCGCAGGGGCTGTTCCGGACAGACGAGACACCCGCGCCGGAATTTACAGATATGTTGGAGCTGGATCTGGGGACGATAGAGCCGAGCCTGGCGGGGCCCAAGCGGCCGCAAGACCGGGTGGCGCTGTCGAATATGAAGACTTCGTTTGAGCAGTCGCTGACAGCGCCGGTGGGCAGCAGCGGATTTGGGCTGAAGACAGAAGCGCGGAAAAACCGGGCCACGGTAGCGATGAACGGCCGCGCGGAAATTGGGCACGGCGCTGTGGTGATTGCGGCGATTACGAGCTGCACGAATACGAGCAATCCGTCTGTGATGGTGGCTGCTGGCCTGCTGGCAAAAAAGGCGGCCGAGCGCGGGTTGAAAGTGCCGGGCTATGTGAAGACGAGCCTGGCGCCGGGTTCGCGGGTGGTGACGGATTATTTGAACCAGGCGGGGTTGACGTCCAGCCTGGAGGCTCTGGGGTTCCACACCGTGGGGTACGGTTGTACGACCTGTATTGGAAATAGCGGGCCGTTACCGGAGCCGGTGGTAGACGCCATTGGAAAAGGCGACCTGGTGGCGGCAGCGGTGCTTTCGGGCAACCGAAACTTCGAAGGCCGGGTGAACCCGCATACGAGGGCGAACTACCTGGCCTCGCCGCCGCTGGTGGTGGCCTATGCGCTGGCGGGCACGGTGGATATTGATCTGGTCAACGATCCGATTGGACAGGGCAAAGACGGAAAGCCGGTTTTTCTGAAAGACATCTGGCCGAGTCAGAAAGAGATTACGGATACGGTGGCGCAGGCTTTGCAGCCAGAGATGTTTAAGAATCAGTATGGAAATGTGTTTGACGGGAATGAGACGTGGAATGCGATTTCTGGCCAGGAAAGCGATTTGTTTGCCTGGAAAGCGGACAGTACATACGTGCAGGAGCCGCCGTTTTTCCAGGACCTGTCTCCGGAGCCGAAGCCGGTAGAGAATATTCAGGGTGCGCGTGTGCTGGCGCTTTTGGGAGATTCTGTTACAACAGACCACATCTCGCCAGCCGGTAGTATTGCAGTGGACAGCCCGGCGGGCCGGTATTTGATGGAGAAGGGCGTGGAGCCCAAAGATTTCAATTCGTATGGTTCGCGGCGCGGCAACCATGAGGTGATGATGCGCGGCACGTTTGCCAATATCCGTATCCTCAACCGGCTGGCACCGGGAACAGTAGGCGGAGTCACCGTGCATTTGCCAAGCGGCGAGCAGATGAGTATTTACGATGCTGGAATGAAGTATATGGACGAGGGGGTGCCTACAGTAATTCTGGCCGGGAAAGAATACGGGACGGGTTCCTCGCGAGACTGGGCGGCCAAAGGCCCGGCGTTGCAGGGCGTACACGCGGTGATTGCAGAAAGTTTCGAGCGGATTCACCGGAGCAACCTGGTAGGAATGGGTGTGTTGCCGCTACAGTTTAAGGATGGCGAGAACGTGGAATCGCTGGGGTTGACTGGTAAGGAGACGTTTGATATTACTGGACTCGACGGCGAGTTGACGCCGCTGCAAGACGCTACGGTGACGGCAACCCTGGAAGATGGCAACAAGAAGACGTTCAACGCAACGGTGCGCATTGACACGCCGGTGGAGATTGACTATTATCGGAACGGTGGCATTTTGCACACGGTGTTGAGGAACTTTCTGAAGGACAGCTGATAGACCGTGGCGAGAGCTCTGCCTTGGTTCCAGATCTCATTGGGCCTCACGCAAAGGCGCAAAGACGCAAAGAAAGTCAGGGTTCAGTCGGATGTATCGATGAATAGCAGAAAAGTATTTACACCAGGATATACTAAATGGAAACCGTTTTACGCTTTCAGCCTGTGCTGGATCTGAGCGATGAAGAGTTCTATGCATTTTGTCAGTTGAATCGCGATGTTCAGATCGAGCGCAATGTACAGGGAGACGTGATTGTGACGCCACCGGCGGGCGGGGAGACGAGTGAGCGGAATGCCGAGATTACGATGCAGTTACATATGTGGGCAAAACAGAATGGCATGGGAGCCACGTTTGATTCTTCGGGTGGTTTCCGGCTACCCAACGGGGCGGTGCGTTCTCCCGATGCGGCCTGGATTGATCGGTCTCGGCTGGTGTCATTGACCGAAGAAGATCGGCGGCGGTTCATTCCTTTGTGCCCGGACTTTCTGATTGAACTGCGTTCCGAAAGCGATCCGCTGAACGTTTTGCAGGATAAAATGCAGGAGTATGTTGAAAACGGAACGCGCCTGGCCTGGTTGATTGATCCTTATCAGGGGAAGGTGTATGTGTATCGGTCTGATTTGCCCGTTGAAATTCTGGAGCAACCCAGCCGTGTTTCCGGTGAACCCGTTCTTCGGGGGTTTGTGTTGAATATGGAAGAGATCTGGTAAAAAACTTGTTATAAAAAAGCCCTTCCCGTATTCCGGGAAGGGCTTTTTTTGTTGGATACTCGCTGAGCAATCAGGGTTTGTTTTTGGCAAACTCTTTGGCGTTGATGTCGTACTTTTTGAGTTTCTGATGGAAGTTCTGCCAGGCAATGCCAGCCATTTTGGAGGCGTGTGTGATGTTGCCGCCGGTTCGGGTGAGGGCTTCTTTAATGTAACGTTGCTCGAAGGTTTCCCGGGCTTCTTGAAGCGAGAGGTGCGCAAAGCTCTCGCCGCTCACGCCAGGCGATGTGTCCTGTTGCAGAGAGGCTGGAAGGTCCACGATTTCGATCAGGTCTGTATCGCAAAGAGCCACAGCTCGTTCAATGACGTTTTCCAGTTCGCGGACATTTCCCGGCCAGTTGTGGCGAATCAGGCGGGCCATGGTTTCTTCCGAGACCTGTTTCTGCGTGTCACCTGAAACGAATTTCTGGAGGAAGTGTTTGACGAGCATTGGGATGTCGTCTCTTCGGGCGCGCAGGGGCGGAATTGCAATTTCGATGACGTTCAGGCGGTAATAGAGATCTTCTCGAAAACGCCCTTCTTTGACTTCTTCTTCCAGGTTACGGTTGGTTGCTGCAATCAGTCGCACGTCGGTTTTTTTTTGTGTGGTGGAGCCCACAGGTGTAAACTCTTTTTCCTGGAGTACGCGCAGGAGCCTCACCTGTGCGGCCAGACTCATTTCTCCTACTTCGTCCAGGAAGAGACTGCCGCCATCGGCGGCATCGAAGATGCCAATTTTTTGGGAGACCGCGCCGGTGAACGCGCCTTTTTCGTGTCCAAAGAGTTCACTTTCAAGCAGTTCTTCAGGAATGGCCGCGCAGTGGAGCGCATAAAAACGTTCTTCCACACGGGGGCCGTTGTAATGGATGGCCCGCGCAATCAGTTCTTTACCGGTTCCTGTTTCGCCGGTGACGAGTATGGTGCTTTCTGTGGGGATAATACGTTCTACCAGTTCGTACACGCTCTGCATCGGTGGGCTGGTGCCTATCAGGCCCTCGAACCGATATCGATCTCGGAGTTGAGATTTGAGGCGTCGGTTTTCTTCCGAGAGGATCCGGCTTTCCAGGGCTTTTTGAATGCGCAGGTCCACGGCTTCGGGCGTGGAAGGTTTTTCCACGTAGTCGAAAGCGCCCAGGCGTCCGGCTTCCACTGCATTTTCGAGGCTGCTGTGAGCCGTGAGCATAATGTAGACCTGTTCCGGGCGAAGCGGACGGAGCTGTTTGAGCGTTTCCAGGCCGTCCATGTCGGGCATGCGGACGTCCAGAAGTACTACTTCGAAGCTTTCTTTTTCACAGATTTGGAGGGCTTCTTTACCGCCCGATGCGATGGAGACTGCATAGTTTTTTAGTTCCAGCCCAATCTTGAAGCTTTCCAGCAGGTTGGGCTCGTCGTCTATAATGAGGACGCGCGTCTGGGCCATAGGGGTCACCTGGAGAGGCATATAAGGTTGGGAATGATGGCAGGGATTGGGATCGGGGGTACACGTCTTTAAGGCATTTTAAATTTCAAATTGAAACCGCTTTTCATCAACGTTTAATATAAAGTTGAGGCGACAGGCGTAAAAGAGAAAAGCTTCTGGTCAGTTTTGGGGTTTCTCCAGGCGTCGTTTTTTGAGGTAGAGCAGGAGGATGTTGGCCAGAATGACGGCCCAGGCCAGAACCAGACCCAGGCGGCGGAGATGGTGGGATGAGAGGAGGTCTGATGCGTTTTCGGAGGCTTGTTGGGCCAGGCTGGCTGCTGCGTGGGTTTCGGTTTCAATTTCGGTTGTGTTCAGGCTGTGCCAGACCAGGCGTGCACGCGTGAAGCCGGCGCGGGCTTCGTGGAGGGTTTCTTCCGGGCGGCGAGTATTCATGCCCAGCGAGTCTGCATGTGCAAGATGCCCGCTGGCAAGCGCGAGGGTATCCCGCACGTTTGTGAACAGGTTTTCTACGTGCTGACCCATTTGAAAAGCGGGCGAGTTCTGGGTATGACACTGTAGGCAGGCGGGTTCAATTTGGGCTATTGTTGGGCGCTGTACGTTGTGGTTGCTGTGGCAGGAAGCGCAGGCCAGTGCGCCGGTTTTTTCCATGGCTTCCCGGTGTGGACCCCGGTCGAATTGTTCTTTGGGACCTATGTGACAGGTGCCGCATACCAGAGAACGGTAGGCTTTGCTGTCTGGCCGACGAACCAGGGTAATGTTGTGGCTGCCGTGACAGTCTGTACATACGGCTGCTGGGGGACTGGTATTCCAGTGTACGCTTTGCTGATAATCTTTGATGGGGTTGGGGTGACAGTCTCCACAAATCTGCGGGATTTCTTTGCGGGGAATGTGATCTGGCGTATCTGTAAGGTGGCAACTCTCACAGCCAATGATTTCGTGGACGCTGTTGAGAAATGCGGCGTTTTCTTCTGGAGGAAGGGGTTCGAGGGCGCAGACGCTTTGGGTAAGTGCGGTAGAAAGGAAGACGGAGACAAGAATGTATTTGAGATGAATCATGGTGTGGTCTCCCCGGTGTGTTCTACTGTCTGGACCTGGTGGGGAAGCCCTTTTGCGTCGAAGTGGTACGTGGTTCCACCAATGGTGTGTGTGGTTTCGGAGAGTTTTCCCAGAATGCCCAGGGCCAGGGTGACGGCCAGTAACGCGGCACCCAGACCCATGGCCACAGGTCTGCGCCGGGGGTGACGTTCGGGTGAGCGATCCAGGAAAGGTAACAGGAGAAGGAGGAAGACCACCAGGCCGGGCAATGCAACGGCGATGGGTTCGGGCAGGTATTTCAGGAGCTGGAACATGGGCAAAAAGTACCATTCGGGCTTGATGCCTTCGGGGGTTTGGAACGGATCGGCCGGAGGACCCAGGTGGAACGGTACGAGAATGACCAGGGTGAGGAGTATGCCCAGCAAGAAATATGCGGCCATCCCCTCTTTGAGGATATGGTGTGGGAAAAAGGGTTCACCGCCCGCCCGCAGGTTTTCCTCCGGGGTAGGTTCAGGTTCGTCCGTGCGGCGTAGTGGAGAAATGCCGAAGAGGCGGACAAGTACCAGGTGTAAGCTGACAAGTCCAATCAGGGCCAGAGGAAGCAGGGCCACGTGGGCCACAAAAAAGCGGCCGAGGGTGGGCTCGCCCACTTCGGGGCCCCCGCGCATTATTTCGGCAATGAAAGGACCAAATACGGGCATGGAGGCCGGGGCTTCGGTGCCTACGGTGGTAGCCCAGAAGGCAAGTTGGTCCCAGGGCAGCAGGTAGCCGGTAAAGCCGAAGCCGAGTACTACCGCGAGGAGGAGTACCCCCAAAACCCAGGTAATTTCCCGGGGACGTTTGTATCCGCCGTAAACAAAGGTTTTGAGCATGTGGAGGAAAACAACGAGGACCATCAAGTTGGAGCCCCAGGCGTGAACCTGACGGATGAGCCAGCCGAAGGGCACTTCTTGTTCGATGAACTGAACGCTGGCGTAGGCTTCGCGCACGGTGGGCTTGTAGTAGACCATCATGAGCAGGCCCGTAAGCGCCTGGAGGGCAAACAGGAGCAGCGCCAGTGTGCCGAGCGAAAAAAGAAAATTGGTGTGCGGAGGCACGGGTTTTCGGATGTGGCGGTTTATGGCCCGTTTGACGGGTTCGAGGGGCAGACGGGCTTCCAGCCAGTTTTGCAGGATCGGTATGATTTTCATCCGCGTAGAATCCTGTTGCCTTCAATACGAAGGGTGAGGGCATCGAGCGCTTCGGGTGGAGGACCTCCGGTGATGTTGCCCTGGAGGTCGAATTTTCCGCCGTGGCAGGGGCACTCGATGCGGTTTGAGGATTCGTTCCAGCGTACGATGCAGCCCAGATGCGTACAGACGGCAGAAAAACCGAGGACCTGGCCATTTTTCCGGATGGCCAGAACGGGCCGGCCACCCAGTCTTCCAACCAGACCGTGGCCTTCTGCTACGGCGTCTGCTGGGACCGGGTTGCCGTTGGCATCTTCCAGGATATTGCCCGAGGTCATGCTTTTTTTGAGGGGCATCAGA